>NZ_MWQE01000001.1:900000-1037581 GCF_002210285.1 Fibrobacter sp. UWR2
GCACTATATCCTCACGGATATCAGCACGGACTTTTCGGGAAAGAGCTATGACTACAAGCTTAACATGCCTGTGTTCAGTCGCGACTTTATCCTGGACTTTGAGTTCTTCGGGCACCTTCTGCTCAATGACTTCGTCTCGATGCTGGTGGAAACTTCGGTGTTCAGTACGGGCTTCCTGCGCGACGGCGATGTTGTTGAAAAGGAATCCCTCAAGTACATGATGGTAAAACTTGGCCCGCATATTTCCCTAAATAACGGGAAGCACGAATTTACGCTGGAACTGGGTTTCTGGAAGCGCCTGAAGGACCAGTTCTATGACGGAAATCTCTCGCAGCAGTTTATCGTGCAGTTGCAGTATCAGGGTTACTTCTCTTTCCCGATCCACAAGGACGCGCGGTAGTCGTGCCCGAATTTCAGAAGGTTTTCCCGTAACGGATCGCGGTTCAGGTCTTCGATGGGGTAGGCCGAGCGTATCCAGAATTTACCGCGATAGTCCATGCTGGCCACAGTCACAAGGGTCGGCAGCATGACTCCCGAAAGCTCTTTCCAGGAGTCGATTCTCATTTCGCGTTTTTCCTTGAATGCACCACGCATGGTCACGAGGTGCGGCATGGGGAGCGAATCGCTTGCGATGCTCCACCACATCTGCGAGAACGCGGTCGAGAATATGGTCGGTTTCTGGACCGTTGAATCCTTGCATACAAATAGCCCGTGGGCGAGGAGTTCTAGGTCGTCGTACCTGACGGGCGTGTTGCCGATTTCTTCTTTCAGGTGGTGCATTGCCATCTGCCGGCGGATGCGCGGGGAATCCTTCTCGATGTAGCGGCTTGTTTCGGCGGTAATGTACTTGTACGATGGCGTGTTCGGCAAGTGGATGAAGAACGTGTCGAGCTTGTCTGCCTCGTGGTGTCGCCATTCAATGTCGATCCTTGCGCGAGAATGCTGTGGATTGATGAACCTGCCTTCCATGTTCACTATCATGTCCTTGTCCAGGAACGTATGCGGGCAGAGTTCCTGCGCCTGCACCGTAAAGGCGAGCGCGGCTGTCAGCAATGTGGCCGGAATGATGGTGTGAACAAACTTCATGCGAGGAAAAATAAAAAACTCCGCTCTTTCCCAATGGCTAAAAGAGAGAACGGAGTTCGTTTTTAAGGAAGAAAATGTATGGCGGTGGTAGGCTCGCCTTGGCAAAGGGCGAGGGACTAGCCTTCGGCTACTTCGACGGCTTCTTCGTCGTCGCCGGCTTCGAGGGCGTCGTTCTCGCCGAGCTTGAAGAGCTCCACGTCCTTCATGCTCTCGCGGATCTTCTGCTCGATTTCGTTGCAGAGTTCCGGATTGTCCTTCAGGAACAGGCGGGTGTTCTCGCGGCCCTGACCGATGCGCTCGTTGTTGTAGCTGAACCAGGAACCGCTCTTCTGGATGATGTCGAGTTCGCTGGCGAGGTCGAGGATGGAGGCTTCGCGGGAGATGCCGCAACCGTAGAGGATGTCGAACTCGCACTGGGTGAACGGGGCCGCGACTTTGTTCTTCACGACCTTCACGCGGGTACGGTTGCCAATGACCTCTTCACCGTCCTTGATGGCGGCGATGCGGCGGATGTCGATACGCTGCGTTGCGTAGAACTTGAGGGCGTTACCGCCGGTGGTGGTCTCGGGGTTACCGAACATCACGCCGATCTTCATGCGGAGCTGGTTGATGAACAGCATGCAGGTATTGGACTTCGAGAGGATGCCGGTGAGCTTGCGGAGGGCTTGGCTCATGAGGCGTGCCTGAAGGCCGACGTGGTTATCGCCCATTTCGCCGTTGATTTCGGCCTGCGGGACGAGGGCTGCCACGGAGTCGATTACGATGATGTCGATAGCGCCGGAACGCACGAGGGTCTCGGCGATGTCGAGGGCCTGCTCGCCCGTATCGGGCTGGGAAACGAGGAGGGATTCGATGTCGACGCCGAGCTTGCGGGCGTAGACTGCGTCGAATGCGTGTTCCGCATCGATGAAGGCGGCGACGCCGCCGAGCTTCTGGGCTTCGGCGATGGCATGCAGGGTAAGCGTCGTCTTGCCGGAAGATTCGGGACCGTAGATTTCGATGATGCGGCCGCGGGGGAAACCTCCCACGCCGAGGGCCATGTCGAGCTGGATGCAGCCGGACGGAATGACCGGGATTTCTTCGACCGGCTGGCTGCCGAGGGCCATGATGGAACCTTTACCATAATTCTTTTCGATCTGCGCAATCGCGGCTTCGACCGCTTTTGCCTTGTCGGCGGAAAGGTTGCTAGTGGGTGTTGTGTTCTTCTTTGCCATGTTGGACTCCTTTTTTTTGTTTTTCTTGTCTAAATATACTATTTAGTGTTCACTTGTGCAAGTGCTTTTTTGGTTATTTATCAAAAAAAGTAACTTGCCCAGCACTATATAAACGGTTTGGACCCTTACTTTGAGCCTGTCCCCTGCGAAAATTTTACAAAAATTGTCGTTTTGCAAACAGTTGTTACCAGAAATCCAGGAAATCGACATCCAGACGGTGCCCACGGGCTTGCCCGGGACGGCGCCGCCGGGGCCAGCGATGCCCGAGGTTGATACTGCCCACTGGCAGCCGAACTGCCTGAGGGCGCCTGCGGCCATTTCTTTTACGGTCTGTTCGCTTACGGCGCCGTACGTCTCGAGGGTCTCGTGGCGGACTCCCAGGAGCTTTTCCTTGATTTCGTTCTGGTAGGCGACGATGCCGCCGGCAAGTACTGCCGAAGAGCCGGCTTCGTTCACGATGCTGCTGGCTACAAGCCCGCCCGTGCAGGATTCTGCGGTAGCCATCATTTCGCCGCGTGCGATGAGCGCCTCCTTGATGGCCTTGACCAGCAGGGAGATTTCTCTTTCGATGTCCTGCACGCTCATGCCTTCGAGTTTTTTCTCGATGTCTGCGCCCTGGAAATCAAAACCTTTTGTGTCGCTCATTTTCATACTCCGTAATTTAGAATTTAGTTGTGACATAAAATGTCAATTCTGTATTTTCCCGTAAAAAATATAGTCAGATTATTGCCGCCTGGTCAAAAAATCCCTAGAGTTTCTATATTTCAGGACGATGTCTGTGCGCTCGTTTATAATTTGTCTTGTTTTTGCCGCTGTTTTTGGAGGTGCCGCCTGGGCGCAGTCCGATTCAGTAACTACGGACGCACCGGATCCTGTGGCGGTTCCTGATTCTGCGGTTGCCGATACGGTCGCGGGTGACCCGCTGGTGAAGGGCAAGACGGGCATCCTCGCAATCGACACGCTCCCTGTGAACGAGTGGGATATCCCCACAAAGCGCAATTCGCTCCCGCTGACCATGCTCCTGAGTATTTTGCCCGGTGGCGGCCACTACTATACGGAACACTACGTGCGTGGCGGGTTCATTACGGGCATAGAGGCTCTGCTCATATACGAAGTGTACATCAACAAGGCCTGGCAAAAGGACCGCGTGCTCGAACAGGCTCAGCCCTTCCGCGATTCGGTGTCGATGATTACGAAACTCATCATGGAAAATACCGACCGCGATACCCTGAGGGCACTCCAGGATAAGCGAAATGAGTATGCTGCCCGCGTCCGCGAGAAAAGCGACAAGAAGATGGAGCAGGAGGATCTGCGCTATGCCGAAAATGCATGGCTGTTCGGCTTGCATCTGTACGGGATGTTCGATGCCTTCGGTATCTGGTACAACAATAACCACAGGAGTGTGGAACTCCGCAGTATGAAGGCAGCAGTACTGTGGGGGCTTATCCCGGGGTTTGGGCAGATGTACAATGGCGAGTTCGGCAAGGCGGGATTACTTTATATGGGGCTTATCGGTGCCGCTGCCAGTATCCACACCTCGCAGAATATGGTGGAATACTACCTCGACCGCAAGCATTTCCTGGCTGCGGAGGGTTCTAATTCCAAGGAACTTGAACGTGTGACCGAGCGTGTTACGTACTACCGCAAGAACAGAAACCAGTATATCTGGGGGCTTGCACTTATTTATCTGTATTCCCTTGGCGATGCCGCGGTCGATGCCCTGTTGAGCGACTTTGACAACCCGGTGCATTTCGCCCTGCTGCCGAACCTCACGGGTGGCGCGCAGGCCTTGCTTTCACTAGACTTTTAGTCCATTATGAGCGGAGGCATCTTGATGCCTTCGTGCACCGTCGTGAATGTCCCGCGGAAGTGTCCTTCGCTGTTGCGCTTGAACTCAAAACGGTTCACCATCGTGTAGCTGAACATGCCCTCTACAAAGACTTCGTCGGGTAACCCGCAGGCAAAGTGCTGGAGCGCCGCGATGACGCCTGCATGTGTGACCCACAGGAACTCGCCGTCGTCGTCGAGCGTGTCCAGGAGGGCCTCTACGCGCTTGTCCACGTCGTGGAAACTTTCACCTTCGGGGAACCGGAAACCGCGCCAGTCGCCCTTCCATGCGGCCATCTCGGTGCGCGGGACTGCCGTAAGTTTCTGGCCTTCCCAAGTGCCGAAGTTTATTTCCATGAGGCGGTCGTCTTTCTCAATGTCGAGCTTGGTGGCCTCGGATACTTTTTCGGCGAGCCGCATGCAGCGGAGTAGCGGGCTTGCGAACAGGCGGGTCGGTCTTGGACCGGCCTTCAGAAAATCTTCTATGGCGCTAGAGGATTCATCGGGGAATGTATCGGACACGTCGAAGTCGAGTCTGCCGTAGCAGACGTCCTTGGGGTTATAGGGCTTGGTATGGCGAAAAGTCCAAAGGATCATATCAAATAAAAAAGCCCCGAAGGGGGCAAAAAAGAAATCCTAGGCGACCTGAGCACATAAAAATTCACAAGTCCGTTGCTGCTTTCGCCCTGGCGTGTTGCCCGCAAATAGTCATTGCGCAGGGCCTAGGAACCTCAAATATAGATAGAAATGGGTGATTTTTAAAGGCCCGGATACTCCAAATTGGAACGAAAAAACGTGAAAATACCTTTTTTTTTTAATGAAAAACGCCAAATTTGACAAAAATGTGCGATGTGGACTACATGTCCACGGGAATAGTAAAAATATCGTTACTTTTGGCCTGATTTTTTGGGTATATTAGTACCGAGGGCTATTATGTTGAAACGGTTGATAAAAAGATTTTACCTAGCCGTAGCTCTGCTCGGCCTACTTGGCGCAGTATTTGCTGCCGAGGTTGAGCCGTTTGTTTTTGCAAACATTGCCGCCGACCATGATTCCCAGCAGGCTCAGTTCGAGTATATGCTGAAGTACAAACTGTTCGGTAGGGATTACCTGCAGATGGGGCGTCGCGTAATTATTCCTGACGCATCTGGTTGGAATGGTTCTGCAAATAACATTACTTCCGCTGAACAAATTTCGTTGGGTGGCCCTACATTAGCGGGTGGCTCAATTTCACTTGGTAATGAATGTAAATTGACGACTGGCCCGATTCGTGCAACATCATTAACAGCTGGTAATGATAACGGGGCTTCTTTGTTCGCTGGAACAATCTGTTTGGAAAATACAAGTGTTACTTCTGAAGTTCAGAGGGGTATTGATAGGGCTAATGGTAATGTAACAGATAATTGCCCTGAACTGCCAAACCCGCCTGCCGATTTGTCCATACCGACAATTACCTGGCCAAGTGAGGGGTATATTGACGATATTATTGTAAATGCGAATAATGGCGAGGCTGGTAGCGTCGCGTATATTGATGTGCCTGATGGTGAAGGTACATATGATATTTATATTCACAAAATTTATTTGAACTATGGTACTGGTAAGAATGGGGCCAAACTTTACATTAGAATGCAGGATGGTGGTCGTTTGACACGAATTTTCGTTGAGGACTTAAAAATTGGAAACCATTCAACGTTTAATGTGGTCTATAGAACTGATGAAGGCGAAGTAATCCAGACACAGAAACAGTATCGTGGAAATGTGATGTTCTATTCCAACAATGACATTACGTTTTCAAATACAGACAATGTGCCCATACAAGGTACCTTTATTACCACGGGAAAGATTAGCTTGAATTGTAATTTAGATTTCGCTGGTCAGTTGCTTGCAAACCAGTTGTATGTTGGAGATGATTTCAAGGGAGAAAACTTCAAGTTTGTTCCCTTCGACCCGCCTATACTCGACATCAAGTTCCCGGAACTCGGTGAGGACGGAGGCCTCCGGGAGAACGACCAGACCGTTTCGATTCCCATTAGCCTGGATACGAACGCCAATGTTGATGTGTACTTTACGTACTGCTTCGACTTGAGGGACGGCGTGGAATTGTCGGACTTCAACTACGGAGTAACTGATTTCCCCGTATGCGGAGTATCTACGCCGGTGAAGGTGATGATTCCTGAAGGCAGCACGGTTGCGGATAGGAATATCGAAATCAACGTCAAGGTCGATACTCTTACTGAACTGAACGACTGGCTAGTCATCAAGATTGAAATCGAGTCTGGCGCGGTCCTTCCGGGCAATAAGACCTCTGGCGAACTGAAGGTGAAAATCATCGACGCCGATGCTAAGGTCAAGCCTTCCTTTGATACGACGAAGGTGTATTCCGAGAGGGAGAACTATACCGGTTTCGTGGATGCCATCCGGGTCGTCAACAAAACGGATTCTACGACGATTCTGCTGGATTCCGCATATAGCGGGCGTTACTCGCTGGATCCCGTGACCGGCGCGCTAACCTTGCTTACCCCGGTGAACTACGAGGTCACGCAGAAAGACACAATCAAGGTGACATTGCAGAATGGGAGTGATGCCCCCATTATGAGGTACTTCCCGATTACTGTTATTGATGTGAACGAGAAGCCGAACGTTAGAGATACCGTATTCACGGTGAACGAGAATGCGACTGCAGGCTCGTTTGTGGGTAAGGTGTCTGCTAGCGACCCCGATGTACTCAACCAGGCATTTGGAAAACTGACCTACTCTCTTGCAGATTCTACGGCAGGTATGAAGCGCAACTTCACGATTGACGGTAGCGGTAATGTCAAGGTGGCTTCTGGTGCGACACTCGATTACGAGACCATGCCTGCCGAGTTCTACGTGAAGGTTATTGTGAAGGACCCGCAGGGCCTTGCCGATACGTCGGTTATGACCATCAGGTTGAAAGATGTCGATGAAGATCCGAAGATTATTGTTGACGATGATGATAATGGTAAGGACGATACCGAGGACGAGGAGAAGTGTGTCTCGGGTTGCACTACGGATAATCGCGGCAGTGGTCCTGACAGTATTCTCACTGTGGGGGTCAAAGAGAATGTGCCCACGGGAACGGTCGTGTTCGAGTACGTTGTGTCGGACGAAGACCGCGATGAGGTCGGACGCCTTATCCCGGAACTCCGTGACAACAATGGTACTGGCGTGGATTCGCTCTTCGCTATCGATGTGAAGCAGGATGCGCAGACTGGCAAATGGAAAGTAGTCGTGTCTGTGAAGGACAGTTCGAAACTTGACTTCGAGAATGTGAAGCAGAATCACGAGGTGACTGTAGTGGTGAGGGACTCTACGAACCGTGCAGACTCCATTGTGCGAGTCATCCGGATTATAGATGTGAACGAAATGCCGACGCTCGCGGAGCAGAAGTTCGAACTCAATGAACACGAGTCGAGCGGTGCTGTCGTGGGCACTATCGAGTCGGGCGATATGGACAATGATCCGAAGTTCACTCAGAACGTATTCAAGGCAGTTTCTGGCGATACGGCGTTCTTTGCGGTTTCTGCCGATGGCGTGATTACGGCAAAGAAGGAATTTGACTACGAGACCGAGCGCACGACATACGAAATCGTGGTTGCCGTGACAGACAAGAACGACCCGACGCTCACTGTTACCGAAACCATGACCATCGACATCAAGAATATGCCGGAAGTTCCGCACATTACGGATACCGAATTCGAGATAGAGGAGAATGTGGCAGATTCTACCGAAATCGGAACGATAACCTCGAAGGATCCCGATGGCGAAAATGACCCGAGAACTTACAATCTCGTGGAAGAAAGCGACTACGTGATTGTGACCGAAGACGGCAGGATTCTGGTAAAGGACTCCTCCAAGTTCGACTACGAAACCGTGACGAGCATAAGCATCAAGGTTTCCGTAACGGATTTGGACAACCTTTCTTCGGATACGGTTATTACCATAAAGCTCATTGATGTAAATGAGGCTCCGGATGTTCCGGACCAGACCATAACGGTGAAGGAAGATGCCGAGGTAGGTTCTGATGTGGGGCACATCAAGGCGACTGATCCGGATTCCCTTACGCCGGAATACAGTCACTTGACGTATGAACTTGTGGAAGAGAGCGAACAGTTCGACGTGAAGGAAGACGGTACTGTGGTGCTCAAGAAGGAACTGGACTACGAGACGGATTCCGTGTTCGTAATCAAGGTGCGCGTGACCGATGGTGAACTTGCGGATACGGCGCTTGTGACCGTGAAGGTCGGTAACGTCATCGAGAAGTCCGAGGTGGAAATCACCCGCGCCGAGACCCGTGATTCCGTATGGCTGAATCCTGATACCATCTATATCAATACGACTGACCTCTGCATTGAATGGAAGGCCGACGGTGTGCTCATGGGGCCCGATTGCGACCTTGAACTCGAAGAGGGTAAAAATATCATCACGAGGGAGTATAGGGATCCGGGCAAGGATAGTTCCGGCATCGATACGCTTGTCGTATTCGTGAGCACGCAGAGCCCCATCGTGACGGTGACGAAGGCTGTCGACGAGGGTAAGAAACCGAATATATTCACGATTGTCGAGGAACAGGATTCCCGTGACAGCGCCTTCTACGTGAACAGCAAGAATAACGATATCCTTGTAACAGTGAAGGACCCTGTCTCTGGTTCGAAGGAATCGTTTGTCGTGAATGTGGACCTTGAAACGGTGGACATTCCGTCGAAGACGTTTACCAAGACGCTCGAGGGCTTCGTAGATGCGGGCCTTACCCTGAACGAGAATCCGGCTTCCGGTACGGTTCACACGCCGGTCAACGACGACAAGATTGCGGTCAGCTATACCGAGGTCGTGAATGGTCAGGATCTCACCGTTACCTACTACACCGACAAGGACGGCCGTATCATCAGGAACGAGGATGGCGTAAAGGTCATGACGGTCACCTACGAGACGAAGGTGGGCGGTGATACCGTGCGAATCTCCTACCAGGTCGATGCGGTCACGGGAGAACTGGTGAAGACTTCCGGTGGCTATGCGAAGGTCTCTGAATCCTCGGATAAGGAATCCGCCGAAAACGATGTGGCGTTTACGGTTACCTACGACTATGTCGACAAAACGGGAAACGTGATGACCGTTTCCTATGGCGTCGACAAGAAGGGGAATCTCGTGAAGAACGAGGATGGCAACCTTGGTTACGAAGTCAGCTACACCTACACGAACAAGTATGGCAATTCGGCCACGCAGTCCGTGTTCATCGTGCTTGACCAGATTCCGCCCAAGGTGGAAATCCTCTCTCCGCTGGAAGGTGAAATCCTCTACTCGAACTTTGTGGAGGTGAAGTGGACTGTGGATATCGGCGATGGCCGCGGCGCGATTGTACAGGACACCCTCGTTACGCAGGGCCTAGACAAGGGTGGCAATGTCATTGTGCGCTTCTACCGTGACAAGGCGGGCAACGAGGCCAGCGATACGATACGCGTCATCATGAAGAACGCGAAGGACGTGGATATAGCGGTCGAGAAGCCGGTGACGGTCGTGACCCGTGACAAGGTGGACGAATACTACGCGAAGAACGAGCCCGAGGAGGGCGAGACCTTTGCGGTGAGCATCTACAATTCCAAGGCGGACAAGGAAATCGAGACGATGGTCGGAGGCGAGTTCGACAGCAAGAAGGGTAGCGGTGACGAACCCTATCCAGGACTCACGGGTCACCTTGGCCCCACGCTCGGAATCGAGACTAAGGTCCCGACTGTGAATGCCGTGGGTGGACTTGCGACTCTTGACGACCTAGTCAATTCCGATGGCCTTGTGGTGCTCCAGGAGGTCGAGGGCGGCAAGAAGGTCTCTGTCGAGGAATATGTGGAAAAATACTGCTCCGACGAGTTCGTGGAGAGTGTCGGTAGCGATATCTCGAGCGCAAACCTCTTCAAGACCAGGATGCGGGTGAAGATCTGGATTTACACGAGCCTTGGGCAGTTTGTGGACTACTATTCGTTCACGCAGGACCTGGATGACCCGAATTATGTGAACGATGCGGGCCTCCTCACGCTCTACTTCGAGATGAAACCCGACCGCGATGGCAATGTCCGCTCGGAAACGGGCCGCCTGTATGCGACCGGAGCCTATGTCTACAAGACCGAGGTCGAGCTCAAGTCTACGCTGCGCTGCTCGCTGCCTCCGTTCCATAAGAACTCGAAGGGCGAATTCGTCCCGAAGAAGGGCGACCATGTGAAGGGCTCGGCCAGGACTGTAAAAGAAGACCTGCTGAAGAGTTTTGGCTATAAACGCCCGAAAATGAAGTAAATTTGAGAAAAAAGCGCTTTTAAGAGGCCTGTGGGGCCTCTTTTTTGTTTTTTGGGGAGGGATTTCAGTGGAGCCTGTTTCGTGTAAACAAAAATTTTACAAAAAGGCGTGACGTGGCTCACATGTTGTGGTTTAGGTCGGAAAAATGGGAAAAATGCTCCCGTTTTCCCCATTGGGGACCTTGGAATGTAATAATATTTTAGTATTTTTAGGCCGGTGTTAAATGGGTTGGAGTCATCCATTTTTCCAATATGGTGGAGAAAATGAAAAAATTAAAGTGTTTGGCAGTTTTGCTTGTTGGTCTTATACCGACGTTCGCTTTCGCTAAAGCTAGCGTAGCTCCGTTGCAGTTTACGGGTGTCCCCGCAAGCCAGCAGGAGGCTCGTTGGGATTCCCTGATGAAATACAAGATTTGGGGAACAGACTCCATTCGTTTCCATGAAGAGGATTTTATCTCTGACACGGTCGGCTACAACGGAACTAGGGGCCCGATGTACTTAATGTACGGCCAGCGCGAGCTTGGCGGCCCGATTCTTGTGGGCGGCAACATGGTGTTCGACAATGGCGAAAAAGATGTTTTGCTTGCTGGTCCGGTGCGTGTGGAGGGAAATCTCCGGCTTAGCAATCAGGGCGGAAATAAGATGCCGAAAGTGTGGTGCGTAAAGGGGAGCATTACCGCGCAACACAATAACGGGTCTGAAGCTCAATGGAACAGTTTGATTGGTTCCTTGTATACTGATGAAACGAATGCCGTTTATACAAGTAAGGCAGGTGATTATTCTTCTTGTCCGACCAAAGTTCCTCCGCTTGAAGATTTGACGGTTCCCTATTTGGCGGACGCCGACTGGCAGGGCTCGGATAACTTCGGAATGACGGTTACACATGGGGAAACTAGATATATACATGTTCCTCCTGATTCCGTATATACGAATACATACGGAACATATGATAAGTATTACGAAAATTTTCAGGTGAGCGGCTCCTTGGGTAAGACCCTTTATATTGTGATGCCTCCCAACGGAAGACTGACGAGAATTTTTGCGAAAAATGGCTTCGATTTTGATAACGCAGTTAACGACTTTAAAATTCAGGTTGTCTATGTTAAAGAGGGCACGAAATTTGCAAATGGTGAATGGGATTTGACGGATAAAGACGAGTTTAAGTATTTGAGCAATGCTGATTATGCTGGTAACTTGCTGTTTTACACAAATAAAAAAATTCAGTGGAATTGGTGGGATAATGCGTCTTTCCAGGGTACTTGGATAACGACTGATTCGATTCAGATTGGTGGCCATTTCAAGTTGGCTGGTCAAATTATTGCTAAGTCTATTAATTTCCTTGCAAAAATCAAGGGAGACTTCCAGTACATGCCGTTTGACCCCCCTTGGATTGATATCAATCCAGAAGCGCGTACTTGGGGAACCCTCTACGAAGGAAAATCTGGTAAGCAGGCGCTCAATATTCGCTTGAATGAAGCCCCGACGACTGATGTCACTTTCAAGTATTGCTTTATTTTCACAGGCAATCAGGCGAACAACAGGGATACGGACCCGGATTCGTTGCAGGCGTTCGCCAGCTTGGACGACGTCGTCACATCAGATTTGCCTATTTGTAACGGTGCTAATTCAACCAACTTCAAGACGGTGTCAATCCCCAAGGGCTCTCTCGTTCCGACAAGTCCGGTTGGGGTGGAAGTCAAGGATGAACTTGTCGAGGAATGGGGCGAAATGTTCACGATTCGCGTGTTCGACATGGTGGGCGCCGTGCTCCCGAACAAGAGCCGTGAAGGCGAGTTCCTAATCGAAATTGAGGATGACGACAGGGCTCCGCTCAGCAAGGATACCACGTTCGTCGGCATTGAAGACGAAGACAACGCTTTTGTCAGGTTCCCGGCCCTTACTGGTAACGGCCAGCCTCTGACAGATTTCTTTGTGAAGATTGAATCGTTGCCGATGCACAACAGCAGTGTCGCCGGTAAGTTGATTTATGATGGCAACGTCGTTGATGCCGCTACCATTGCTGCGGGCCTCATTATTCCGAGTGCCGATATCGGTAAGCTCGTATATCGCGGGGAACCGAATGCATATGGAACCGGAGTCGCTTCGTTTACCTTTAGGATTATCAACAAGGATGTCCCTGCTGTTAGTAACAATGTGGTTGCCATCAACTTGAATGCCGTGAACGACGCCCCGACGGTGAACAACCCGACGGTCAAAGTCAAGGAGAATGTCGCTGGCGAAACTACTCCCAATGCGGTGAGCGGCAAGATTACCGTGAACGACGTGGATGATACCCAGTTTACCTATGCGTTCGATACTGGGGATGCGAATTATGCCAAGGTAACTTCCTTGTACACCATCAATTCGTCGACGGGCAAGATTTCCGTGAAGAGCGGCGTCAAGCTGAATTACGAATCGGCGGATAGCCTCCTGAAGATCAAGGTGAATGTTACGGACGCCGCCTCTACGACTTCCGGTACGGGGAAGATTACGGTCAAGTCTACCGTGACCATCAAGATTACCGACGATAATGACAAGCCCGTCATTAGAGACACGACATTGACGGTTGCTGAAAATTCGGCTGCTGGTACCGAAGTGGGCAAGGTTACCGCAGAAGACGAAGATATCTGGAAGGTGCTTTCGTTCTCGCTTGCCGATATGCCGGGGAATGCGAACACGGCTAGCCTGTTTACGATAGATGGAAACGGTGTAATCAAGGTGGCTACGGGCGCCAATCTCGACTACGAGACGAAGAAGGAATACAAACTCTACGCCATCGTGACGGATAACGGCGAAAGCAAGGGCTTTTCGAACAAGAAGGATACTGCCGAAGTTACAATCAAGCTTACGGACGCTAATGATCCGCCCATCATTGTCGACATCAAGGACGATTACAACGTTGTTGAAAACACCAAGACTGGGGTTGTTTTTGCAAAGTTCAAGGTTGTCGATGTGGATGCCGCCGATGGCAGCACTACCCTGAGCGCCACTGTAACGGATAAGAACCCGGTTTCGGGCTCCGTTAACGCCGGCCAGCTCTTCAAGGCGACAGTTTCAGCGCACAATGGCGATACACTGTATGTCAACCTTCTTGTGAAGGATAGCGCCCTGTTGGACTACGAAGCCCTCTACAAGGCTGATACGGTCAGCTACAATGTGACCGTGTCCATAAAGGATGGCGGCAACAGCACCGTTTCTGCAGATACGAAGATCTTTGTGACGGACGAAAACGAAACTCCGGATGCGAAGGACGGCGCGTTTACCGTTGCCGAAAATGCCCCTGCGGGAACGCTTGTGGGTACAGTTAGCGCTTCTGACCCGGATACATGTAATGCGACTTACAGCAAACTCAAGTATGTACTTGTCGGCTCTTCTAGCCGCTATGCGGTTGCAAGTGCGACCGGCAAGATTACGGTGAAGCAGGGTGCGGTAATTGACTACGAGACGACCCCGAACCACAAGGACACCATCAAGGTCAAGGTTACCGACAAGAACGGTAGCGGCCTCACGTCGCGTACTGCTACTATAGTGATTACCATTACCAACACGAACGAAGACCCGGAACTCAATTGCGTTACGGGCGATACCAAGTGCAACGGCCCGTTCGAAATTGCTGAAAATTCCGCCACGGGAACTGTAATCCATACCTTCGCGATTACGGATGTGGATGCGAACGATGCTGGTCACTTGACGGTCGATATCGTCGACAAGAACGGCAGCAACGCGAAGACGCTCTTCGACGTGAAGACGAATACCGCAAATACGGAAATGATTGTGTTCGTGAAGGACAAGTCTAAGCTTAACTACGAAGCCGTGGATTCCACATATGTGGTATACCTGATTGTGAAGGATGCCGGCAATGCCGCCGATACGCTTGTCCGTACCATCAAGGTAATCGATGTGAACGAAACCCCGACCCTTGCGGGCAAGACGGTTTCGTTGGCTGAAAACAGCCCGAAGAACAAGCTTGTTGCAACCCTTACGGCTACTGACCCGGATACGAAGCATGTGGTGGAATTTGGCCACCTGGATTACTCCGTCATTACGGAGGGTGCTCCGTTCTGGATGGATTCAAATAAGGTGAAGGTTCTCGATTCTACAAAGCTTGACTTCGAAACGACTCCGGTCTTTACGTTTGATGTGGAAGTCAAGAACTGCACGAAGAATACCTCTACGGGCAAGTACACCGATGGCTGCCTCATGGATACCGCTGCCGTGACGGTCAGGCTTTCGAACGTGAACGAAGAACCGGAACTCAAGTGCATTTCTGGCGATACCAAGTGCAACGGTCCGTTTGAAATTGCTGAAAACTCCGCTACGGGAACTGAAATCCACACCTTCGCGATTAGTGATATTGATGCTGATGATGCTGGCCAGTTGACGGTCGACCTTGTCGACAAGAATGGCCGCGATGCAAAGACGCTCTTTGACGTGAAGACGAATACCGCTAACACGGAAATGATTGTCTTTGTGAAGGACAAGTCCAAGCTTGACTACGAAGCGGTGGATGCCCAGTATGTCGTGTACCTGATTGTGAAGGACGCCAACAATGCTGCCGACACGCTTGTCCGAACCATCAAGGTTATTGACGTGAACGAAACCCCGAGCATCCAGCCGTTTAGCAAGACGATTGACGAAAATCTCCCGAACGGTACCAAGGTGGGTGACCTTGTTGCTTCTGATCTGGATACCAAGAACGAAGCGTTCCGCAAGCTGACCTACACTATCCTCGGTGCAGACACGGTGCCGTTTAGGCTGGATTCTAATGTCATCAAGGTGGCCGATAGTTCGAAGTTGGACTATGAAAAGAAGAAGCAGTTCAAGTTCAAGGTCCAGGTGTCGGATGGCGCTCTCAAGGATACGGCTCTCGTGACAATCACTCTCAAGGATGTTGACGAAAGACCGAAGATTATCGTTGACGACGATGACGATGGCGACGACGATTCCGAAGACAAGTGCATTGCTCACTGTGATACGACCCATCGTGGCTCCGGTGACGAACACGGCAAGGATGCCTTGACCGTAGGCGTGAAGGAAAATTCTTCTACCGGTACGGTCGTGATGCAGTACTGGGTGTATGACGAAGATTCCGAAGATGTCAAGAAACTTGTTCCTACGCTTGACCAAATTGAAGCGACGGTCGGTGGCCTCACTGCAAACGACCTCTTCACGATTACCAAAGTGCAAGAAGGTAACAGGTGGAAGATTGTCGTGAAAGTCAAGGATGGCAGCCTTCTCGACTATGAAGCCCTTGGCAAGGTTGACCCCGTTACGAACCTGGTTCCGCAGTATACCGTGAATATCATCTTGACCGACCCGGTGGATCCTTCGAATGCCAATTCCAAGGAACTGAAGGACACGATTGTTCGCGTAATCGAAGTTCTCGATGTGAACGAATCTCCGCTTTTCGACGTGAGACCGTGTGAAATCGCAGAAAACAACCAAGTCGGTGATTCTCTTGGCAGAATCGAACACCCGAGCGATATTGACTCGTTGTCTAAACATCTCGATTACTATGATAACCAGTTCAGACTCGTGGGTGGCGATACGGCCCTGTTTGACCTAAGGTATGATGAACCTATTGACGGTAGGCCGAATATAACGCTTGTGGCCAAGGTTGTCTTTGATTGCGAAACGGAACCGTACAAGAACAGGTGCGGCGTTGATAGCGCATTCCATGTGGTAATCGACTACTTTGACAAGCACGACACGACGAACAAGATGAGAAAGGATGTGCCGATTAAGCTTATCGATGTGAACGAAAAGCCGAAGATCCTCACGGATTCCGTGGAAGTCAAGGAAAACGTGAAGAAGGGGACTGTTGTCGATACGGTCAAGGCGACTGACACCGACTTGTACGATACTGTGCTGACCTTTACGCTAGTCGAGGACAGGAGCGGTTGCTTTGATGTCTCTACGAGTGGTGTCATTACGGTCAAGAAGGACAATTGCCCGGACTTGAACTACGAAAAGAATAAGGAACTCCCGATTAAGGTGAAGGTGACCGACAATGGTACCGACGGCTCTGGGGAAGGAACCTTGTCTGATACAAAGACGATCATCGTGAAGATTAAGGACGTGAACGAAGCTCCGGAAATCCCGGATCAGGAATTCACTGTGCCTGAAGATACGAAGCCTGGCAAGAAGGTTGCCGTGGTCGAAGCCTCTGACCCGGATGTCGAGGAAGAATACAGCACGCTGACCTTCTCCCTCGTGGAAGAGAGCGAGGAATTCGATGTCAAGGAAGACGGTACTGTCATTCTGAAGAAGCCGCTTGACTACGAAAAGGATTCTGTGTACGAAATCAAGGTCCGCGTGACGGACGGTGAACTTTCGGATACGGCGAATGTCACCATCAAGGTGGGCAACGTCTACGAACAGCCGAAGGTCGAAATTACCCTCGCCGAAACGGTGGACTCGTCTTGGACTGATCCGGATACGATTTTCATCAACAACAAGAGTCTGTGCATTGAATGGGTTGCCATGGAACGCAAGTCCGAGAAGACGTTGTTGGATTCTTCTGAATGCGGTATTGAACTCGATGAAGGCGAGAACCTCGTCATCCGCAAGTTCGAAGACCCGACAATGGATGAACCGGGCTACGATACCCTCGTGGTGTACGTGAATACGCAGACTCCGATTGTTACCGTGGGCAAGTCGACCGACAAGTTTGCTGATCCGAACATCTTTACCGTGGTGGAACAGAACTCGAAGGGCGATACGGCGTTCTACGTGAACGACCCGAGCAACGATATTTTTGTGACGATTGAAGATCCGGCCGAAAAGACCAAGGAAAAGTTTACGGTGAAACTTGACCTGGATACGGTAAAGGTTCCGTCCAAGACCTACAAGACGGTTTCTGATATCGCAGACAATGGTATCGCCTTGAATGAAAAGGCCTCTAATGCGACGCATACGCCTGTTAACGGTGAGAAAATTGCTGTAACGTATACTGAAAAGGTTAACGGCAAGAAAGTCCAGATTACGTACTACACGGATTCCAAGGGAGAGCTCATCGAGAATGCCGATGGCGTGGTCGAGATGACGGTTGCCTATACCGAGACCATCAACGGTATCGATGTGAAGATTTCCTACCAGGCTGACGCGGTCACGGGTTCTGTTATCAAGACAAGTGGTGGCTACGTGAAGTCCGAAGAATCTTCTGAAGGCGGTAAGAATGGTAAGGGTGGTAAGAATGGCAAGTCTTCTAAGGATTCCGAGAAAAAAGTCGTGTACACCGTCTCTTATGACTATGTGGATGACGCCGGCAACACTATAAAGATTTCCTATGGTGTCGACGCCGATGGCGATATCGTGAGAAACGAATTCGGTAGCATCGGCTACGAACTCACCTATACCTACATGAACAAGTACGGCAACGCCTCTACGCAGTCTATCTTCGTGGTTCTCGATGAGGTGGCGCCCGAGGTCAAGATCCTTTACCCGACCGAAGGCGAAATCATCTATGCGAACTACGTTGATGTGAAGTGGACTGTCGATATTGGCGATGGCAAGGGCCCGATTGTCCAGGATACCCTCGTGACGCAGAGCCTCAACAAGGGTGGTAACGGTATCGTGCGCTTCTACCGCGACAAGGCAGGCAATATTGCTAGCGATACGGTGCGCGTCATCATGAAGAATGCGAAGGACGTGGACATTGCTGTCGAACAGCCGGTTACACTCGTAACGCAGGAAAAGGTTGACGATTACTACGCCGTGAACGAGCCTGAAGAGGGCGAAACGTTTGCCGTGTCTATCTACAACCCGAAGACGGATAAGGAAGTCGAAACCCAGGTCGGTGGCGAGTTTGACCCGAAGGAAGGTAGTGGAGACGAACCGTATCCGGGACTTGCAGGCCACTTGGGCCCGACCCTCGGTATCGATACGAAGGTGCCGGCCGTGAATGCCGTTGGCGGTCTTGCAACGCTTGATGACCTTGTGAATTCGGAAGGCCTTGTGGCCCTGCAGGAAGTCGACGGCGGTAAGAAGATTACTGTCGATGAATACGTGGAGGAATACTGCTCTGACGAATTCGCTGAGAGTGTCGGTAGCGATCTGAGCCGGGTGAACCTGTACAAGACCAAGATGCGCGTAAAGATCTGGATCTACACGACTCTTGGAGAGTATGTGGACTACTACGCCTTCACGCAGGACCTCAACAATCCTGATTATGCAAGTGACGCTGGCCTCCTCACGCTCTACTTCGAAATGAAGCCGGACCGTGATGGCAATGTGCGTACGGCTGAAGGTCGCCTGATGGCTACGGGTGCATACATCTACAAGACTGAGGTCGAGTTGAACACCACGCTCCGTTGCTCGCTCCCGCCGTTCGAGAAGAAGGCCGACAAGACGTTTGCTCCGAAGAAGAAGGATAACCTCAAGGGCTCTACTCGTAAGGTCACTGAGGAAATGCTCAAGAGTTTCGGTTACAAGCGCCCCGAAAAGAAATAATTGCTAATCATTATTGATAATCCCCGCCATGTGCGGGGATTTTTTATTTTTAGGAATATGCTTATAGGTTGCCATCTTTCGAGTGCTGCAGGCTTCAAGGCGATGGGCGAGGACGCCCTCTCCATAGGGGCCAACGTGTTCCAGTTCTTTACCCGTAACCCGCGCGGGGGCGCTGCTAAGCCCTTTGACAAGGTTGACGCCGACGCGCTGGTGCAGTTGATGCGCGAAAACAAGTTCGGGCCTGCGCTTGCGCATGCTCCCTACACGCTGAACCCGTGTGCTGCGGACGAGGGCCTGCGGCAGTATGCCCGCGACGTGATGAAGGATGACCTGTGGCGCATGGACCACTTCCCTGGAGCGATGTACAACTTTCATCCCGGAAGCCACGTGAAGCAGGGGGCCGAAAGGGGCATCGAGCTGATTGCGGAACACCTGAATGCGATACTGCGCCCGGACTTGAAGACTCTCGTGCTTCTAGAAACGATGGCGGGGAAGGGGAGCGAGGTTGGCCGAACCTTCGAGGAACTGCGTGCGATTATAGACCGTGTGGAACTATCGGACAAGGTCGGGGTCTGTCTGGATACCTGCCACGTGCATGACGGCGGTTACGATATTGTGAACCGCCTGGACTGGGTGCTGGAACAGTTCGACAAGGTCATCGGTTTAAAGCGCCTGCATGCAATCCATCTGAACGACAGCAAGAACCCGCTGGCGAGCCACAAGGACCGTCATGAGGTTATCGGTGCAGGGTTTATCGGGCTCGATGCGCTGGTGCGTGTGGTGAACCATCCGGCACTGAAGGACCTGCCGTTCTACCTGGAGACCCCGAACGAACTCCCTGGGTACGCCAAGGAAATCGCCCTGATGAGGAGTCGATACGCATAGTTGTCATGGCGCACTTGTTGCGCCATCTCCACGAAAAAAGGCGTTTAAAAGCGAAAAAACGAAAAAAATATTCTTTTTTCCCGAATTTCCCCTTGACAACGGACGTTGTTTATCTATATTTGGGGGCGTCTAACAGACGATGCTTCATAGCTCAGTTGGTAGAGCCCGCGACTGTTAATCGCGTTGTCCTTGGTTCGAGTCCAAGTGAAGCAGCTTAGAACCCCGTTCGAAAGAGCGGGGTTCTTTGTATTTGCTATATTGTGCATATATGATTAAGAACCTGCTTATCGCTATTCTCGCTGCTGCAGCCTTTACGTTTGCGGCTGACCCTGTTACGATCGAAGGCCGCTTGACCGAAATCCCGGGCAAGATGCCGAGCAATGACCTCTACAGCTACGTGTATGTGTTCAAGTACAAGGTGTTGAAGGTTGTCTCTGGCAAGCTCGATGCGAAGGAAGTGCTGGTGGGCGTGTATAACCCGCTTATCGCACGCGGCAAGGTCAAGGACAAGATGGCCGACAAGAGCAAGGGCAATGTGGGCGAGTTCAAGGCGAAGGCCAAGCACACGCTCAAGATTGTGCCGCTCGAGGGAAACTGGGATGGTGCCGTCGAGGACGAGTACTTTGACGACGAAGCTCCGCGCTACCTGGCGATTGAAGTGAACGAGTAGGCCGTGGTCTTCTCTTCCCAGATTTTCTTGTTCTATTTTCTGCCGACGTTCCTGGTCGGCTACTTTGTGCTGTTCCGTGCCGGGGTCAAGCATTCCGGCCTGAATTTCTTTATCACGATTTTCAGTTACATCTTTTACGGCTGGCTCGAACCGTGGCTCGTCTTTTTGATGTTCGGCTCCACGCTCGTGGTGTACGTGAGCGGGCGGTTCATCTCTGCGCCGGGAGCGAGCAAGCGGCAACGTAACCTGGCGCTCCTCGCGGCGATTGTCGTGAACCTCGGTGCGCTCGGGTTCTTCAAGTATTACATGTTCGGCATGGGCGTTATCAACGACGTGGTGGCGAAGCTCGGTTGCGAGCCGTTCTCGGTGATGACGGTGCTGTTGCCGGTGGGCATCTCGTTCTATACGTTCCAGTCCATGAGCTACGCGATTGACGTGTGGCGCGGCACGGCCCCTCCGGTCAAGGACTTCGTGACGTTCGCCTGCTACGTGGCGCTGTTCCCGCAGCTTGTCGCGGGCCCGATTGTGCGTTACAATACGGTGGCCGAGGAACTTGCGACCCGCACGCACACGCTCGAGAATTTCGTTCGCGGCATCATGTTCTTCAGTTTTGGATTTGCCGAGAAGATTTTCCTCGCGAACCAGGTGGGCATCATCGCCGACCGCGTGTTTGCGGCGGACGCTCCCGGCGTGCTGAACTGCTGGTGGGGTAGCCTTGCCTACATGTTCCAGATCTACTTCGATTTCTCGGCGTACAGCAACATGGCGATTGGCCTTGGCCTGATGCTCGGGTTCCATTTCCCGCGCAACTTCAACGGCCCGTACCGCTCGGGGAGCATTACCGAATTCTGGAAGCGCTGGCATATTTCACTCACGAGCTGGTTCCGCGATTACCTCTACATCGCCCTCGGTGGAAACCGCGTGGGCAAGAAGCACCTTTATTTTAATTTGTTCATGGTCATGTTCCTGAGCGGTGTGTGGCACGGCGCGAACTGGACGTTCGTCTGCTGGGGCCTTTTCCATGCCTTCTTCATGATTGTGGAACGTGCGAATAACAAGAATGCGCTCTACTACAAGGCGCCGCGCGTGGTGCAGATAATTATTACGCAGGTGATTGTGCTGTTCGGCTGGGTGCTGTTCCGTGCCGATAACATTGGCGAGGCGTGGCGCATGTGGAAATCGATGCTCGGGCTTATGCCGGTAAGCGGCGCCGATACCATCTTGACTGCCGAGATCTTCACGCCCACGTGCATCGTGTTCATGGCCGTGGCAGCCCTGCTTTCGTTCTGGAAGTTCCGCAGTTTCGACTGGTGCAGCGAGGTGAAGACCTGGAAGGCCGCAGTCGCGCTCGGGCTCTTTGTTCTCGCGACACTTGCGCTCTTTACCCAGAGCTACAACCCGTTCCTGTATTTCCAGTTCTAAATCGCGAAAGGCGCTAAGTTAGGACTGCGCCCCGCACAATGCCCGTTTTAGGACTGTGCGGGCCTTTTCGGCGTGTTTTTTACTATCTTACCGAATATGAGTGAAAACCCGCAGAATGTAGAAGAGGCCGAGGAACTCGAGGAAGAACTCCCGAAAGTCGAGAGCAGCGAGGACCTTGCCCGCATTATCCAGGCTATCGTATTTGCATCGCCCGACATCGTGACCTTGAAGAAGTTGCGCGAGATTCTGGGCGACTTCCTGGATGCCCGTACCGTATCGGATGCGCTTATTGCCGCGAATGATTCCCTGAACAAGATCAATTCGCCGTTCGAGATTGTGGAACAGGCGGGCGGCTACCGTTTCCGCACGCGTGCGAAGTACTACCCGTGGGTCCGCAAGCTTTTCCCCGAGGCGAACGCACGCCGCCTGAGCCAGGCCGCACTCGAGACGCTCGCGGTGATTGCCTACCAGCAGCCGATTACGAAGGCGGCAATCGAGCAGGTGCGCGGTGTTTCTTCTGTGGATGGCCCGATCAGGAACTTGCTCGACAAGGGCTTTATTGCACTGGGTGCCCGCGCCGAGACGGTCGGCAACCCCTATACCTACGTGACGACGCAGGAATTCATGAAGTATTTCGGCATCAACCGCATTCCCGAGGACCTGCCGCGCCTGCGCGAGTTCAGCGAACTCCTGGAAGCGGGGACGCTCGTGCCGCAGTACGCGAAGCCCGAGACCGCCCCGACGGAACCGACTCCTCCCGAGGAGAATCCGGAGCAGATTGAACTGTCGATGGGAGACTTGTAATGGCTGTCACCCCGTTGATGCAGCAGTATTACGAGATCAAGAAACAGAACCCGGGCTGCATTTTATTTTTCCGCATGGGCGACTTCTTCGAACTGTTCGAGGACGACGCCGTCATAGCATCCAAGATTCTTGGACTTACGCTCACGAGCCGCAACAACGGCGCCTCGGGAGCGACCCCGCTTTGCGGGTTCCCGCACCATGCTGCCGACCGCTACGTGCCGAAGATGGTGGCGGCGGGTTACCGTATTGCGATTTGCGAGCAGGTGGAAGACCCGAAACTCGCGAAGGGCATCGTGAAGCGCGATATCGTGGAGATTATCAGCGCCGGTACCGCGATGGACGAATCGAACCTGAACGCGAAGGAGGCGAACTACCTGTTTGCCTACGTGCCAGCCGAGAAGGAGGCCGCGTTTGCCGTTGCCGACGTGACGACGGGCTACCTTGCCGTGTGTAGGAGTTCCATCCAGTCTTTCGAGTGCGAGTTCAGCCGTCGCATGCCCAAGGAAATCGTGATACCCGAGGGTGTCGAGATTCCGTCGAGCATCATGGACATGGTCAAGGCGGACAACGTGCTGGTGACGCAGATTCCCGAATTCATGTTCGGGGAGGAGCAGAGCCGCGACGTTCTGTTTAGCCACTTCAAGGTGGAATCGCTGGTGGGCCTCGGGCTCGATGGCCGCGATGCGGAAACGAAGGTCGCGGGTGCCCTGATGGCCTACCTGATGGACCAGAAGAAGTCGGAACTTTCGCACTTTACGGGTCTCGAGATATTGAATCTCGATGACTACATGACGCTTGACCCGAGCACGCTACGGAACCTGGAACTTACGCGCCCGCTGAATGCGGACGACTACTCGAGCACGCTCTGCTCGGTGTTGGACCATACGGTGACGGCGATGGGCGGGCGCACGCTCAAGGACTGGGTGAGCCACCCGTTGATTTCTGTGGACCGCATCCGCGAGCGCGAGGAAGCGGTTGCGGAACTGGTGCAGAACCCCGTGGCCCTTGACGAACTTAAGGAATCGCTCACGAGCATCCTCGACATGGAACGCCTGATGGGGCGTGTGGGGAGTGGGCGTGCCAACGCGCGCGACCTCGCGGGTATGGGCCGTTCGCTTTCGCAGGCATCGAAGGTGGCCGACGTGCTCGAGGGCCTGCGTTCCTCCATATTCGAAGGGCTCCGCAGCACGCTGGAAAATGCGCGTGGGCGTGGCGAGGAACTGTTGACGCAGTTCAACGAGGACTTACCGCTTACGGTGCGCGAGGGCGGGATGATTCGCCCGGGCGCGAATGCGGAACTTGACGCGATGAACGCCGACATCAAGGAAAAACGCGAATGGATTGCCTCGCTGGAAGGCCGCGAGCGCGAACGCCTCGGAATCCCGAGCCTGAAGGTCGGTTACAACCGCGTGTTCGGCTACTACATCGAGATTACCAAGGCCCAGATGGCGAAGGCGACAGGCCCGATCCCTGAGGAATATATCCGCAAGCAGACGACGGTGAACGGCGAGCGCTACATTACGCCCGAGATGAAGGAATGCGAATCCATCATCAGCAACGCCGAAGTGAATATCCACGACCTGGAATACCGTATTTTCTGTAGCCTGCGCGACCGCGTGAATGGCTGGCGTGGCGAACTCCAGGAGATTGCCGACGCGATTGCGAAGGTCGACACGCTCTACAGTTTTGCGCGGGCGGCCCGCAAGTACAACTACGCATGCCCCGAAGTTTTCGAGGGCTCGGGAATCGAGATCCGTGGCGGTTTCCATCCGGTGATTGTCGCCGTGAACCCGGACCTGGATTTTATCCCGAACGACGTTTCTCTTTCGCCCGATGGCACGCGCCTGATGCTCATCACGGGCCCGAACATGGCGGGTAAGTCGACTTACCTGCGCCAGACAGGACTCATCGTATTGATGGCGCAAATCGGCTGCTTCGTGCCGGCGGAATCTGCCCGCATTGGGGTAGTGGATCGCATATTCACCCGCGTGGGGGCGAGTGACCGCCTGAGTCGCGGGCTCAGTACCTTCATGGTCGAGATGATCGAGACCGCAAACATCTTGCGGAACGCGACTCCGCACAGCCTTGTGCTGCTCGATGAAATCGGGCGCGGCACGAGCACCTTCGACGGGCTTTCCATCGCCTGGGCGATTGTGGAGACCCTCCACGACGAGCCCGCACGGCAGGCGCTGACCCTCTTCGCGACGCACTACCACGAACTCACCGGGCTCGTGGAAAGCCTCGAGCATGCGGGCAACTTCCAGGTGGCCGTGCAGGAGAAGGGCGACAAGCTCGTGTTCCTCCACAAGATTCTGGCGGGCGCCTGCGATTCTAGTTATGGTATCCATGTGGCCGAGATGGCGGGCCTCCCGAACAACGTTGTCCGCAGGGCGAGGAAGATTCTTCTCCGACTCGAGAAGGAAAAGATTGACCCGAGTGACGGCGCCGTGAAGAAAAAGCAGAAGGAACACCCGCAGCTCGACATGTTTGCGCCGCCCGACGAGAACACGCAGCTGTTGAAGGACGAAATCCGTAGGCTCAAGCCCGAGGAAATGACCCCGATGCAGGCGCTCCAGCGCTTGATGGAACTGAAGGAAGCGTACGGGAAATAACTGCTATGCAAGGAGATCCCCGCCGGAGCCTGCCCTGAGCAAGCCGAACGGGTGGGGATGACGATGTAGTATGATAGACTTTGCTGCCATAATGGAACATGCTTTCGCGAACCGTCCGTACCTTTCGGACGTTCACGGCATAGAGCATTGGCACCAGGTGGAAGCCAACGGCCTTTTTTTGGCTTCGCGGACGGGAGCCGATGTTGATATCGTTCGCCTGTTTGCCATATTCCACGACAGCAAGCGCTTTGACGACGGTTACGACCCCGAGCACGGTGAGCGCGGTGCCGAATTTGCAAAGGAATGCCGCGAGGCGAAACTGTTCGAAATCGATGCCGCCCGCTTTGAAAAGCTTTATCATGCGTGTATGTTCCATACGCACGAGCGGAGCGCCGGTGACCCGACAATCGACACCTGCTATGACGCTGACAGGCTCGACTTGGGTAGGGTAGGGTTCCCGCTCGACCCGCAAAAAATGGCCACCTCTTTCGGTAGCCAGATTGCTTCACTTTCGCTGAAGCAGCAGGTTTCTGTTTTTGCAATGCGCGAATGGTTACGCGCGCTGCCGCCGGGTCTTCGCTAGAAGCCCAGGCTGATCTGCCCCATATAGATACGTTCTTCGTCCTGACCGGTGAAGTAGCCGAGTTCTTCTGCCCATGTCGCGAATTCAAACGTCACGAAGCGCAGTACTTCGAGGCTCACGCCGGCAGAGGGGTAACCGCCCTTGAAACCGCCGGCAAGTCGCAAGCTCAGTGCTCGGATTTCGTTGTTGTAGCCGGGCCAGGCGAGCAGGGTCTGTTCCACTTCTAAGCCGAAGTTCAGGTGAGAAAGCGGCTTGTAGTTCTTCTCGGAATTAAAGGCGTCGGCATAGTCGCAGGCGAAGTTGAACTTACGGGCGTAAGCCGTGTTCTTGTTAAAGAATCTCGGGCTGTAGTTGAAGCCGACGCTCAGGTTCGGCGTAATCTTGTCGCCGGCGAGTTCCTTGAAGTACACGTCGCGCAGCGAGGCACCCACGCGGATTTCGCGAGTGAGCTGGTAGAGCACGCCGAAGTCGAGGCCGAACGAGATGGACTCGAAATCAAAGATGCTGTGGGTCGCATCGTCATATCGGTCTTCGAGGGTGTCCTGGATCGAGGCGTAGTTCAAGATATCGATGGTAATCACTTCGACCTTGTGGCGCTTTGCGGCCTTTGCACCGATACCTACGGAGAACTTGTCGGTGAAACCGTAGGCGAAACCGCCCTGCACCACGCCGTCCACATAGAACGTGTCTACGCCGAGGAACGGGAGCACGAGGCCGCCGTCAAGGTACGGGGCTACGCTGGCGTCGACCCACACGGCACCGCCGAAACCGTGGATGGCGAGTTCCGCGTCCATCTTGAGTTTCATGGAGAGGTACTTGTGGTCGTAGGAGTTAATCTGGTGCACAAGTTCAGGATGGGCGGAAAGGGTGTCCATCAGGAGGTCGCTCTCGCTCACGCCCAAGGCATCGGCCGCATCGTGTACACGCTGGTAGAGTTTCTGCAGGTCCTTTGCCACGTTATAGGTGGAGAAGTAGCTTTCGAACGGGCCTGCACCGCCCAAGTTCAGGCGGGCATCACCGAAGAAGTTACGCGGGTAGTAACCCTGTTCGGGGCGCTTGTCGTAGTTACCCAGGCGGTTGATCTGGGAAAGGCCGGCATAGTTGTAATAGATGGCTTCCTTGTCGTCGACGACAGCCACATGGGCGTTACCCATGGATTCGCCACGCATGGAATGGTGCGTCGGTGCCTTGGCGGCAAAGACCGCAGTTGCCAGTCCGAGGGAAATAAGGGCAGCAATAATCCGTTTCATCGTTAATCCCTCCCTTCGAACCACTTGAGGAAGGTTTCTTCGGTGTAGCCGGCCCAGCATCCGCCGATGTTTGTCTTGCGCCATGCGAGGTCGTACTTGATGTTGTTCACGTCGGTATCCTGCTTGACCAGGTTCTTGAGGTCGGTCAGCGTCAGCTCGACTGAATAGTGCCAGAAGCCTTCTGCAGAGAAGGCGACAAACCTATGGTCGCCAACGAGGTCGCGGTCGTTGGAATTCTCGATATTGAAAGTCCTCTCCGGTTCGTCGGCCTTTTGGCCGTTCATGTCGATATCAAGTTCGTCGTAGAATTCGTCGGACTTGACGGACTGGACTTGGCCGAACTTGTGCTTGAGGAGGTCAGTCTCGAGGACGAGAAGCTTGTTGTTGCGCATGTCTTCGTCGACGAGCCCGTCGCCATCGTTGTCGTAACCGTCTGCGATTTCTTCGTCGATACAGCCGTCGCCGTCGTTGTCCATCATGTCGCCCATCGAGGTGTAGCTCAGGATGCCGTCAGAACTCTTCTCGACGGCGTCGCTTGCGGTAATGAGGTACGATGCCATGGTCTCGGTGGCAACGGTGAGTCCGCTATCGGAGAGGAGGGCAGCCTCCGGCACATAGGAACGCAGCACTTCGGTAGCGATGCTCGGGTCGGCTGCGACGGCCTGGCCGATATCGCCTAGGGTGCCGAACAGTTCCACTGCCGTTTCGCCCATTTCCTTCATGGAACTCCAGTCGATGTCGATGGAGGGCGGGTTCGTGGAAACGTTAAACATCTTGGTCAGGTCTTTAGAGGAGTTGCGGAGAATAAGTGCGGCCTTGGTAAGGTGGAGAACCGTGTAGCTGGCCGAAATGGTCTTGAACGTCACCTTCTTGTCGGTCCTGTCGGTAGAGTCCCTGTCGATGAACGGGGTGAGGACCTTCATTACGGAATCGATGCCGTTCTTGTAGTGCTCGGCGGTGGAATCGTCCATGTTCATGAATCCGCTCTGGCCGTTTTTCGAGTTCGCGTACTTGAGCATTTCGAAAACGTTCAGCTTCTGCTGGTTCAGAACGCTCTTGGCGAGCCCGTACCATGCTTCCGAGGCGGTAGAATCCACGGCAAGCGCCTTTTCGAAGTATACCCTTGCCTGGGTATATTCGGCCTTGCGGAAATAGATATAGCCTTCGTAGGTGAGAGCTTCCACGTCGTCGGAGTTGATGTTTACGGATTCGGTCGGGTTGAACAGGTTACAGCCCGCAATCCCTGCAGTGAGCGCAAGCGCCGTATACAACCACAGTTTCTTTATACGTTTCATAGACCATTCCTAAAAAGCGAGTTTTCGAAAGGAATTCGATAAGAAAAAAATAACTTTCTTTGTATGAATTGTTTTGCTTTTATGGGGTATTCCTGGTGTTTATGGCTCAAAAGTCTTTTTTTCCCGTCTAAAATGGACAAAAGCGGCTAATGAAGATATATTTGTGCCCGATGGAACTTTGTCGCGACTATTTTCCGACCCGAGCCTACAGGATTGCCGAGATGCGCCTGGGGTCTTTGCTGGGTGCGGAACGTGACCGCCTGGATGCGATTGCGGAACGGCTCGGGCGCGACTATGCCATTGGCCCCGACAACCTCAAGGCGGAACTTGCGAGTATCGTGTCGTTTGCGGAAAACTACCATGCCGCGTACGATGCCTACCTGAAGGCGGTTCTGCCGCAGCAGGAAAAAACCATCCAGTGCAGGGCGGCCTGCGGGAACTGTTGCCACCATTACCCGATGTCGGTGGAACCTTTCGAACTGATTTTTCTGTATCAGAAATTGCGTGAACGCGACGACCTGATTACGGTGATGGAATCTTGCCGCCTTCGCACGGATACCTTTAATAACTTGTTTGAAAAGCGCCTGGAATCCGTAGGTTCGGAAGACGAGGCCGAAGACCTCGCTCTGCATGATTATTTCGCGGAATGGATGCCCTGCCCGTTTTCGGACAGGAAGGGCGATTGCGGAATCTACGGGCTGCGTCCGGTATCTTGCCGCATGTACTTTAGCCAGACGGACCCGTGCTTCTGCAGGCCCGAGACTCTCCAGACTCCGCAGAACGAGAGCTACATCGTTTACCTTCCCGACAATATCGAGGAGGCGCTCGTCGGTATTTCGGAACATTATGCCGGCCTTGAACTCCCCGAAAGCTATTTTGGCGGGCTCCTGTCGATGAACGTTTTTGAAGGGGTGCTGGACTGATGGCCGATAACGGACAGATGAATTTCTTCGACCAGCTGGGGCTCCCTCTTGAGGAGCCTATCGGCCCCGATCCGGCACTTGCCCGCAAGATGTCGAAGTGTTCCGCGAACGGCCTCGTGCATTTCAAGTATAACCCGCGCATGAAACGCAGCATAAGGTGCAAGGCGAACTTCCTGTTCGGGCATCCGGAGGTCTTGCTGCCCGAATACATGGCGGCGCCCGAGTTTGCCGCGGCACGTGAACTTGCTGCCGAGTGGGCCGAACATGCCGTAAAGCGCAAGACCAAGAAAAACAAGGAAATTGTCAAGGACCTGGTGGCGCGCTTTTGGACCGTGGTAGACCAGGTGCTTGTCGACAAGGGGCGCGCTCCGCTCGAGAGCGGGGGGAGGCTACCGCCCATAAGGCCGAAGGGCAAGTACTTTAATCTTGACGATGTGCTAGAGGCGATTAACCACACGTATTTCGAGGATTCCCTGCAGTGCCGCATTACGTGGAGTAACCGTGTGGGTGGGCTAAGTTACCATTCCATGCGCAAGGACCCGCTGACGGGCGAGGAATTCCACCTGATAAGCATAAGCAAGGGGTACGATGCCGCGAACTGCCCGCTCTATGCGGTTGCAGGAGTGGTGTACCATGAATGCCTGCATGTCGTGATTCCTGTCGAGGAGAAGAACGGCAGGCGCGTTGTCCACGGGCGCGTCTTTAGGCAGCGCGAACGTCAGTATATCTATTACGACGAGTGGATCAAGTGGCACAAGGAAGTGCTGCCCAGGAATATCCGGGCGATGCACCGCCATAAGGAACTCTAGAATTTCGGATAGCCGTCCTTGAGGCGCTCGTCGTAGACGGCGCGTTCACCGCCGATAAACTTCGGGCGGGTGCGGGCGGCGATAACGGATGCCTGCCCGATGGTCTTCTGCAAAAGGCGGAGGGGGACAGCGACTTCTTTCAGGTGCATCCCGATGAGGGTGCCGCCGATGTCGAGGCCCGCATCGGCCCTGATATGCTCGATGGCTACTGGATTCCTGAATGCCTTGTAGCAGGCGGTGGCAAACGACCCGCCTGCCTTGGGCTGCGGGACAACGTTCACGATGTCGGCATTCGGAACGGCCTCGTGCTCGATGATGATGGCCCGGTTCAGGTGCTCGCAGCACTGTGCGGCGATGTAGATGCCGCGCGGTGCGAATACGCCCTGGAGCGCTTCGAAAATGGCCTTGCCGGCCTCGGGTACGGAATGGCTCCCGAGCTTTTGCCCGAGCGTCTCGCTGGTACTGCAGCCGATGACCACGATTTGGCCTTTTCCGAGGTGTGCTGCTTCTACGAGTTCTTCAGCAATGCGTTTTGCGTCGCCTTGGATCTGTTCCAGGATGCTTTTGTCGTCAATTTCGTAAGTTATGCCCGCCATCTTAGGCTCCTTTTTTGTTTCGCAATAAAAGATAGGTAAAAATTGTGAGGATGATGCTTGCTTTTTTGTTCACTATGTGTTATATTTATACTGCACAAAGGTTCAAGTGAATAAATGAGTATAGTATGGATGTCCGTGAAAAGCTGAATATTCTTTCTGCCGCCGCCAAGTACGATGTTTCGTGTACATCGAGCGGTTCGCGTCGTTCTGCACCGCCGCGAGGCCTGGGCGATGCTTGCCCAGCTGGTATTTGCCACACGTGGTCTTCGGACGGGCGCTGCGTTTCGCTCCTGAAAATACTGCTTTCGAATGCCTGCAAGTACGACTGCGCGTACTGCGCGAACCGCCGGAGCAACGATATCCCGCGGGCGACATTCACCCCGAAGGAGGTTATAGACCTCACGCTGGAATTTTACCGCCGTAACTATATTGAGGGCCTGTTCCTGAGTTCTGCGGTGGTGGGCTCGCCGGATACCACGATGGAGAGGCTCGTAAGGGTGGCGAAGGAACTGCGCAGGGTCCACAGGTTCGGCGGATATATCCACCTGAAAAGCATTCCGGGGGCATCCGAGGCGCTGCTACACGAGGCGGGGCTCTATGCAGATCGCACCAGCGTGAATATCGAGGTCCCGTCGGAGCGGTCGCTTACATACCTCGCGCCCGAGAAAAACTACGCCTCCGTGTACGCTCCGATGAATTACTTTGCCGAACGCAAGATTGAATATTCGGCGGGCCGTATCGGGCGCTACACCCCGAATTTCTTGCCTGCGGGGCAGAGCACGCAGATGATCGTGGGAGCCTCGGGCGAGAGCGACTTGCAGATTCTTACACTGTCGGCGGGGTTCTACAAGCAGCAGCGCCTGAAGCGAGTGTACTTCTCGGGATACGTGCCAGTCAATGCCGACAAGCGCCTGCCTGCCTTGACCACCAAGCCGCCTCTGGTGCGCGAACACCGGCTTTACCAGGCGGACTGGCTCATGCGCTTCTACAAGTTCGACTACGACGAGATTCTCGACGCGAAGCACCCGAACCTGGACCTGAATCTCGACCCGAAGGCGGGCTGGGCGCTGAGGCATCCGGAGTTCTTCCCGGTTGACCTTCAGACGGCGGACTACGAGATGATTCTGCGGGTTCCCGGTATCGGCGTAAAGTCGGCGCAACTTATAGTCTCGAGCCGCAGGTACTGCAAGATACGCCTAGAAACCCTCAAGAAGATGGGTGTCGTCCTCAAGCGGGCGAAATACTTCATCTACCATCCCGACATACCCGCGGGTGTCCGGCAGTTCTATCCCGAGATGATACGCCCCCTGTTGCTCGCTCCCGCGAAGTCGCAACAACTGGATCTGTTCAACCCGCCAACTACGCTCGCGCTGCCTTCGCCGACGCTTGCGCCGGCAGCAACAACTGGACCGCAACTTTTGGCGGTAGGGTAAGCCCATGTCTATCTGTATTTCATACGATTCTACATTCGACGGCTTCTTGAGCGCTGTCTTCGAAATCTATTCTCAGCATCTTGACGTGGAAAGATTTGTTCCGGACCGCGATACCGATGCGGTTGGCGATCTGTTCCAACAGAATTTCCGCGTGGAGACGAACGAGGATTCCGCGATGCGCTTGCAGCGTGCCATCGTGAACCAGGCGAGCGGGGAAGTGCTCTCCCTGCTCAATGCTGCGTTCCTCTCCGAGGAGGAGGGGGTTGAGATGCAAATACTTGCCTTCCTCCGCAAACTTTTTGCGGGCGACGACCCGAATTACGGTAAGAATCCCGCATCTCCCGAGATGCTCCCGCTGTACAAGCTTGCGGGCTCCGTGCGGCACGAGGCCGGCAACATGCTCGGTATGGTGCGCTTCTCGAAGGCTCCTGGGAATTTCTATGTGGCCAGGATCGAGCCGAAATACGATATCCTGCTCATGCTGGAATCTCATTTTACCAACAGGTTTGCCGAGGAAAAGTGGGTTATCTACGATGCGAAACGCCGTTACGCGTTGCTCCATGAACATGCCGGAGCGTGCCGTGTGGTCGATATTTCCGACGATGCGGCCTTGGTGAAGGCAATCAATACGGATGACTTTACTCGGCTGTGGCAGGACTACTACAAGTCCATCGCCATCAAGGAACGCGAGAACCCGCGGCTGTTGCGCCGTTGCTTGCCAGTGCGTTACTGGAAAAACTTGCCTGAACGCCAGACTGCCTGTAACCTTGCCCTCTGATCCCAAATAAAAAGAGCCCGCCGAATGGCGAGCTCTTTAAATTTCAAGCCTTGGAGACTAGTTGATGCGGCCGACAAGGTTGCCGGAGAGCATCCAGTCCTTCGTGCTGCCGAAGCTGTGGAAGCCGGCAGAGAGGCTGAAGCGGTCGGTAAATGCCTTCTCGACGTAGACGGCACCAAGGACGTCCTTCACGTGCTTGCCACCGGAAACGAACTCAGGATGTTCGTAGCGGTCGCCGATGTATTCGGCTTCGAGGATGATGCGGTCTACGACGGGAGTTTCGATAGCGACACCGCCGGTAATGGGCATGACCATGTCGTCATCGGCACTCAGGTTCATGAGAGCCACTTCACCGAAGAGGCTGAGGGTGTTGATGATAGGAACGTTCACCTTGAGGGACACGTTGTGCTTGATTTCGGCATCGGAGTCGTAGACAACGTCGAAGATGTTGCTGCGGTAGCCGAGCTGGATCTTCATGTTGTTGAGCGCTTCGAGGTTGTGGAAGTTGAACACAGCGCGGAGGTCACCCTTGTTGAGGTTAGCAGACTGGCTGATGAAGGACACGAACAAGTCCATCGTCTCGGACGGGGTGAAGCCGAACTGCAACTGGTTCTCGGAGGCCTGCGTAGACATGAAACCAGTCAGGTAGCCGTCGATGTAACCACCGAAGTAGTCGCCGTTCTTGTCGGTGTTGTCCCAACGACCGACCTTGAAGCTGAACATTTCAGTTTCCTGCAAGGCCCAGGCTTCGTCAAGGCTGAAGTAGTCGTCTTCGTGGCCGTTCTGACCGTTGCGGAATGCTTCCTTCTTGGCGGACTTGGTTGCGTAACCTTCGTCCTTCAGGTCGCCGGGGTAGAAGGCAACGGCAATCTTGCCCTTGAAGTCTTCGCCTTCGGCGAGAACTGCGAAGTTGGCTTCGCCGTTCCAGGTTTCAAGGTTGTCTGCATACTTGTCGTCTTCGCTGGTCCAGAAGACCTTGCCGGCTTCCAATTCGAAGTCAGCATTGATGTCGAATGCGAGCTTCGGGGTCTCGAGCACGGCGTTCTGGATCATTTTTTTCTTTTTGCGGCGTTTTTTCTTCTTGGCCGGCTTCTGCTCGTCGGCAGCGGCAACCTGTTCTTCGGCTGCAGGTTCGGTAGCGGCAACTTCTGTTGCGGGAGCGGCTTCCTGGGCTGCTTCGGCAGCGGGTTCAGCAGCGGGGGCTTCCGGAGCGGCTTCGGCTACAGGTGCTGCCTCGGCTGCGGGAGCAGCTTCGGCGGCAGGCGCAGCTGCTTCTGTCGCGGGAGCTTCGGCTGCAGGTGCGGCCTTTTCAGCAGCGGGGGCTTCGGCTGCAGGTGCGGGAGCGGCCTCGGCAGCGGGTGCTGCAGCGGGAGCCTTCGCATCGGCAGCGGGAGCTGCGGCGGGTGCTGCTTCCGGAGCGGCAAAAACGGCTGCCGCCAGGATGCAAGAAGCGAGGATCATCTTTTTCATCTCTGAATTCTCCTTTGGTAATTCAATATGCCAAAAGTTTAGTAAAAACAAGGTAACTTCGACGAAAAAACGTCAAAAAATCTGCTAAAAAAAGTTAGATTTCCCGCCTGAGAGGTTAGTTTTGAAAAGAATAGTCTGCTTTATCGTTACTTTGCTCGTTGCAATCACTTTTGCACAGGAAACACTCCCCGTATACCGTAAAATTGGGAACGCTGTTAGTGAATCAGCTCCCGTTGGTGAACTTTCCAAGTCCGACTGGATAAAGGAACTCCCTATTCCTAAGGACAAAGTACAGAAGGTCTCCTGGGTCAAGGAGACAGTCGAGGTGACCGACAAGAAGGGCCGCCCCGTGAAAGACAAGAAGGGCCGCGTCAAGACAAAGACCAAGAAGAAAAAGGTGGTGACCTGGGTCGAGGTGGACCCTAAGGAACCTCCGACATACGTGCCTATCGACTGTAAAATGGGTACAGTATGGGTGCGCCGTGCAGAACTGGCTCGCTTCCAGCAGGAGGCGCTGGACTTGAGTGGCGAGTACGCCTCTGCGACGGGAAGCATCTTTTTGAAGAAATCCCCCAACAACCCCAAGCGGTTCGACGTGATTATCCAGAATGGTCCCGAGGGCAACCGCGCCGAAATCGAGATGGGCAATCTCGAAATCCGGGAATCTAACGGACGCGCGCGCTTTGCTTACCAGGAAGAAGGCTGCTCGGTAGATATTGCCGTGACGGGCCGCAAGGTGAAAGTGGCTCAGCGCGGTTGTAACGAGTACAATGCCGGCCAGTACAAGCTTGAAGGTGACTACGAGAATTACAAGGGCAATACGCGCAAGGTCGTAAACTTCAATATGCCCGAGGTGGAACTCAAGTTCAAGAAGTTCCTCTGGTGCGGTAGCGGCTTTGACAGCTGCGAAGAGATGAAGGACGAAAACGGTGCCGTGTATATTACCTGGAGCAAGGGTGGCAAGGGATTTATCGAGCGTAAGGCGGGCGAGACCGTGCATACCTACAGGCCCTTTGAACCGGTGATTCCGCACAAGCGTGAATTCTACAAGGGCGAAAAGCCTATCGCCATCAAGACCAAGCGCACCGATATGGCGGGCGAGTGGATGATCTGGTACTATTACCCGAAGGCCGAGCGCTTCAAGATGGTGCGTGCCGGCATGCGCGAAGACATCGCCTACATGGAAATCTACGAGTGATAAGGGATATCGGACAGAGCCGCGTTCTTTTCTTGGATTCCGGCCCGCTGGTCCGGCTGTTGCAGATGCATCCCGATTTTTACCCGGCAGTGTCGGGTGTACTTGACATGGTGTACGAGAAGAATATTCAGGTTCTTGTGTCGCCTATTACTTTGTTTGAAATTGGCTGCCACGCATTCGAGAATGGTGAGGGCGTGCTGGCGCGCCAGTACCGCGAGTTCTTCGAGCATTCGAAGAACGTGAAGGTGTGTCCGGTGAATGCCGAAATCTCGGTGAAGGCGGCCGAACTCTACGCCGCTTCGCAGAAGACGAACCACAAGATTACCGAAGCAGAGTCCCTGCGCCTTGCGACCGCGTTTGTGAACGGAGCCGACTGCATCCTTACTGAATGTGCGAATTTCCGCACCCTTACCGACGCCCTCGTCGTGACTTTGGACGAAGTCTAGCAAAAAAAATGCTATTTTATACCCCGTAAAATTACGGAGTTTTTATGTCAAACTATTGTCCTGTTATCGGTCTTGAAATCCATTGCCAGCTCGCGACGAAGACGAAGATGTTCTGCGGCTGCGAAATCGAAGTGAATACGACCCCGAACAAGCACGTTTGCCCTGTCTGCCTCGGTATGCCGGGTGCCATGCCCGTGCCGAACAAGAAGGCGGTGGAATACGCGATTCGCCTGGGCCTCGCCCTGAACTGCGAAATCGACCTGAACGCGATGTGGACCCGCAAGAACTACTTCTACCCGGACCTGCCGAAGGGCTACCAGATTACCCAGACGGGCGGACTTCCGGTGTACGACCACCCGATCTGCAAGAACGGCTGGCTCGAAATCGTCAAGGAAGACGGCACCAAGAAGCGCGTGGGCATTACCCGTATCCACATGGAAGAAGATGCCGGTAAGCTCATCCACGACATGAGCCCGACCGATTCCCATTTTGACGCGAACCGCTGCGGCACTCCGCTTTGCGAAATCGTGACCGAACCGGATATCCGTAGCCCCGAAGAAGCCGTGCTCGTCTTGAAGAAAATCAAGCAGACGCTGGAATACACCCGTGTTTCGAACGCCAACATGGAAAACGGCAACATGCGCTGCGACGGCAACATTTCTCTGCGTGCTAGCGAAGATGCTCCGTTCGGTATCCGCGCCGAAATCAAGAACCTGAACAGCTTTACGAACCTCGAAAAGGCTCTCTACTGCGAAATGAACCTGCAGGCCTCGACGCTCGACGCCGGCAAGGAAGTGGAACAGTGCACCAAGCGTTACGACCCCAACGCGGACAAGACCATCGTTATCCGCAGCAAGGAAGACGCCCACGACTATAAGTACTTCCCGGAACCGGACATGGTCCGCCTCGTGACCGACCCGGCCTTCGTGGAAGAAATCCGCCGCACGCTTCCGGAACTGCCGGATGCCCGCCGCAAGCGCTTCATGGACGACTTCGGTGTTTCGGAATACGACGCCATGGTGCTCACGGAAGACCGCGATGTGAGCGAATGGTACGACACCGCCGCGAAGAACTGCAAGAACGGCAAGGTGCTCGCCAACTGGGTGATTACCGAACTTTTGGCCAAGGTGAAGGAGCTCGAAGGTGGCCTCAATGCCCTCAAGATCAAGCCCGAAGACCTCTGCAAGCTCGTGAACCTCATCGCCGACAACACCATCAACGGAAAGATTGCAAAGACGGTCTTCGCCGAGATGTTCGAGACCGGCAAGGATCCCGAAGCCATCGTGAAGGAAAAGGGCCTTGTGCAGGTGACCGACACCGGTGCCATCGAAGAAGTGGTACGTGCCGTCTGTGCCGAAAACGCCGCCCAGTTCGCCGAATTTAAGGCAGGCAAGGTCGCTCTGAAGGGCTTCCTCGTGGGTATGACCATGCGCAAGTCCGGCGGCAAGGCCAACCCGGGCCTCGTGAACCAGATCCTCGACAAGCTCGCGAAGGAATAATGATTGAAGCGAAAGAAACGAACCGGAGCTTCAGGGGTGGCCTTCTAGCCGTCCTTGTGCTTGCGTTCTCGTTTCTTTTTGCGACTCCTTCTTTTGCGGCGGACGAAGCGGTCCCTAACAAGTGCGATAGTCTTAACATCAGTACGTTGAACCTGAGCAAGGAGGAAATTGCCGATATTTGCGGCATCGATTCCACGAAACTTGCCCAGGGGCCTACGCTCCAGGAACTGAATGAAGAAGACCCCAAGTACATCAAGCGCGAATACGATCATCGGCAACAGGTTGTTGTCGGCAGCGTCGTGATGCTCTGTGTGGCGCTGGCCATGGTTCTGATGAACAACTATAATCCGAAACGGTAGCGCTTATTTACAGATAAATTAAACAACGCTGCTGTCATGTACGGCCTCCTTGTTCTTGAGGGGGGGGCTTTTCCCTTGTATTATACGAGTTGTATAGTATTTTGTATTTTACTGCTTGATTTTTGGCAAAAATGATGTATTTTTATTAAAAACGTTGATTTTGTATAGTATTTTTCTGTTGACTTTCGAAAAATAAAAACGTATATTAGTATACATGAAGTCGATTCTCGAATATAAGGACTACCGCCTGTATATACAGGACTATTACGACGAGCGCAAGCGCTTGGGCGCGTTCTCGTGGCGCGAGTTCTGCAAGAGTGCCGGTTTTTCTTCGCCTAATTTTTTGAAGCTTGTTTGCCTAGGCGAAAGTAAACTGGGCAAGTCCAAGATCGAGAATGTCGCAAATGCTATGGGACTAGTCGGTTTTGAGAAAGATTATTTCCGCGAAATGGTCACGTTCTGCAACGCGAAGCAGGATCCCGTCAAGAAGGCTGCCCTTATCGAAATGCAGAAGATTGCAATGGAACACAAGGTGCGCGTCGTTGACGGAGATGCCTTCCAGTATTATGAATCCTGGAAGTACCCTGTTTTGAGGGAATTAATCCCGATGATGCCGGGCGCCAACCCTCGTGACATTGCCGAGGAATGCAAGGAGCATGTGTCCGCCGAAGAAGTCCGGGACATTTTGAATTTCTTGCTCAAGGCTGGATTCCTGAAGAAGGACGGGGAGAAGGTCTATTCGCAGACGGAGCAGACCGTCATCGGTTCGAAAGAAGCTTTGCCCATTGCCATCCGTTCCATGCACAAGGAGATGGCAAACATGGCGGCCCGAGCCGTTGACCGCTATTCTCCGAATGAACGCTATTTTACCGGGGTCACGCTTAGCGTGAATGAAGAAGCGAACCGGAGGATTATTGCAGAAATCGATGCATGCTGCAAGAAGGTGCTTTCTATCGCGAATGAATACCAGGACCAAGATCAAGTTTGTAGAATTAATTTTCAGTTTTTCCCGGTAACGGATAAGGTTAAGGAGACGCGCCATGCTTAAGAATCTTTCTCTTATTATAGGTACTCTTTTTTCTATAAGCATGGTTGCGTGCTCCGACGATAATGTCGCGGGCGGTACCATAGATCCGAGTACGATTGCTAAGATTAGCAGCTCGTCGGACGCCGTTAAGGTTGTGTCGAGCAGCAGTATGAGTGAAACCGAAAACGGGGTGGTTGCCCCTGAGACGGAAAGCAGCAGCTCGGGTGAAAGTAATCATTCGATAAAGCCTGACGTGAGCAGTTCGAGTGGTCGCGCCGTTATGGAAAGCAGCAGTTCACTTGAAGATGGCCAGAGTGATGTTTTGCCGATAGATGAGTCCTCTTCATCGGAAAAGGATCGGTCTAATGTCATCTTGCGGCCTAGAAACTTCTCTCTCGAATGCTCGGTAGATGTTGTCAAGGTGGACACGGACGAGCCTGCTGTTTCTAGCGATGTGCTGGCACCCTATGCCTCCAAGTCTGTCGCTGCGGATTCGGTCAATATCTTGATTAGCGATTACTTTAATATTCCGTGCGGCGAAAGCGAGGCGGAGGCCTTTATGGAATGGGCCAATACTCCGGGATATACCTCACTCGGCCTTAATTACGATACGTTGTATGTCAAAGTCATTCGGAGTAAGGGTATGTCGTATGATTGTTCGTGCGTGGCGCGTGTGCAGTTTACGCTGGATGCGGAGTACTCCGACATTAAATACACGGTGCTTGAACAAAGAAATGCAATTCAACTGAAAGAGCTTGAATAAGGAGGCGACCATGAAAAAGATACTTGCTACAGTAGCGACTTTGTCGCTCGTGCTTATTGCCTGTGGGGACGATGCTTCTTCGACGGCGCCGGATCCGGTTACCGGTAGCGAGAGTTCCTCGTCTGAAACGGTCCTGTCTTCGGGGGTAGAATCCTCTTCGGGTGCGAAGTCTTCGTCTTCGACAAAGGAACCCTCGTCGAGCGAAACTCCGGAATCTTCCTCTTCGTTGAAGCTCCCGGTGGAATCGTCTTCGTCGGTGATTGTGCCTGTGGACCCGCATCAGGTGATTACGGATGCCAACGGCCAGTGCAATTCGAAGGGATTGACTCGCGATCCTATGGTGGATGCCGGTGAGGATGAGGCTATCCCTCCGGTGGCCTATCGCCATGTCGGTACCGAACGGACGGGTTTTACCCTGGAAAACCTGATGATTACCTGCGGCCTTGTCGTTGATACCCTGGATGTCAATGTCTCGGGAGATACGGTTTACGTGAATGCGACGTTCGACCGCTCGAATGCGATGAGGTGCATTTGCGATTTCAAGATTGAATTTGCTGTAGAAAACAGTGACGCCTACGCGCAGGCGACAGTCCTTGTCTTTGGTGATGCTCACAGCGACGGCGGCACGCCTGACATCATGCAAATTGTCGATATGGACGTGATTTCTGTCGAAGAGGCTACGGGCCGCAAGCAGGCGAAGGACATCAATCTCTCTTGCAAGAACGACAGACAGACGGCCAGGAGGCTCACGACGGCGAGCAACACGCTCCTCCCTGTAAAGGTCGACACTACGGAGAAGGCTTCCGTTGCTGGCCGTAAGGTGGGCGATGACGGGTACGATACCATCGTTATTCCCGAAGTGACGATGCCTTGTGGAATTGTTTATGAACGTTTCGATGTCTATGCATCCAACGGAACGCTCTATGTTGAACCGGTCGAGGCTGCGGATAGTCCGGTAACCAATTGCATTTGCCCGACACGGGTGTCCTTCAGGATAGAGCAGAACGAGGCGTTCTCCAATACGCATTATCTCGTGTTCAGCAGGGGAGAGCCGATGCCTTTGGTGGAAACCGTTCCTGTAGATGCATCTGATTTGAATGATTAATGTTTGACTTTAATTGAAGAAGGAAAATGAATATGAAAAAGTATTTTGCATGCGCTGCTGCGCTTTCGCTTATGGTTGCCGCCTGCGGGGACGATACGTCTTCGAACGTCAATGGTGGAGATCCTGGGACGCCGTCTAAAAAGACCGGGATTGCCCATGCAGGGGACTGCAGTGTCTTTACGCCCTGGGAAGGGGAGGGCGAGGCCTTCGTGATAGGCTCGAAAGGTAGTGGCTACCAGGTTCTTCTGCCGAAGATGAATTACAACGTTGACTTGTGCGACGAATGCCTGTACGAACGTTCCGGCGACACCCTGCACATCTCGGATTCGGATACGATGAGAGTTGCCCTGAACTGGTTCTGCACGACGGACTTTACGTTCGATATCTCCGATGCGGATGCCGATATCAAGTATTTCACATACGAGAATTCGGTATACAAGATTGTGAAGGGCCCCGCTCCGGAAAAGATTTCTTCGGGCATGGTCGTCTCTTCTTCCAGCGAGAATTCGTCTTCGAGCGAGTCGGTCAAATCGTCTAGTTCGCAGGGCGGGTCTTCTGCAGGGCAACCGGAATCGTCTTCAAGTGTTGAGCCGGGCTCTTCGTCCGGCGTGACCCCGCCGAGTTCATCTTCGCGCCAGATCTACAACGGTCCCGTTCCGCTGAAGAGCATTACGGCGACCTGCCACGAAGAAGTATGGACGAATGATCCGGTTGAACCCGAACCGCCTGCGGCGTATTTCAGTGTCTCCAACAGCTTCGCGCAGATTGACTTGCTCAATGTCAAGCTCTCCCTTGCCTGCGATTCCGCCTTGCAGAAGGCGTTCTGGGATAACCTGAATGCGGACAATACCGTGGCGTCGGTCATCGGGGATACACTTTTTGTGAATATCGACCGTTCCGAACAGAAGGGTGTGGAATTCATGTGCGGCTGCACGGCCGATGTGAAATTCACGTTTGACGAAAACTATGCCGTCTTCGGCTATACGGCGTTTGAAAACAATAGGCCGCCGCTTGAGCTGGGACATAGGCTGATCAACCAGCCGGATCCGGGCTACCAGAAGATAACCAAGGCAGAGGCTCAGTGTATGGGGAACGATTCCCCCGACGATCCGATGGTAGATGCCGCCCTCCCGCCTGTGGCGCACATGTATGTGAATGGTGATTCTGCGCAGATTGTCATTGAACAAGTCATGGTTACTTGTGCGTCGATAATCGAGAGTGTCGAAGCTCAGGTAAAGGACAGTGTACTTTACGTGACTCCGCATTACGATACCTCGGCCCCGCAGGCGGATTGCATCTGCAATACTAAGGTTTCCTTCAACGTGGAGGCAAGAATCCCGTTTACCGAGGCGACCAAGCTGGTGTATGACAATGATCCCGGCAACAAGATGCGCTTGATTGTGGAATAGGTGGAACTATGAAAAAGGAACTTGCTTTTGTTGCGCTATTGGCGCTCTTGCTTATGGCCTGCAGTGGCGATTCGCCGGCAGGTTCCGACCAGGATTCTTCACGAGAAGTGAAGATGTCCTTCAGGGGCTGCTACGAAAACCTTTCCAAGAAGGTATCCTTGCTGAAAGAGGGCTCGGACGATTTGCCGTTGGCATATCTGTATCACGAAGACGGCCAATACCGGTTGATGATTCCGAAAATGCATGATTATTGCGGATTTGAGAAGGTGAAGATGGATGTGGAACGTTCTGGCGATACGCTGAGAATCGATGTCACGGCGATGATCCCGACGGAGTGCCTGTGCGTGAGTGACCATTGGTTCGATATAGAGGCGAGGGACGCGGACATCAAGTACTTTGCGCACGCTCCTTACAATAAAAAAGAGACGGTGTACAAGGTGGTGCCCGGCCCGGCGCCAGAAGAGTGAATCGCCCTAAATTTCTTAGAACCCAAGGAGGCCCTGCCTCCTTTTTTTATATTTGGGGTCATGAAATACACAGACGAAGCAAAACAGAATTTCAAGGCCCTCTCCAAGAACCCCTATCCCGGACGTGGCATCGTCCTCGGCGAAAGCGCCGACGGCAAGTCCTACGTTCAGGTCTACTGGATCATGGGCCGTAGCGTCAACAGTCGCAACCGCGTGTTCGAAATGGAACCGAAGACCGGCTTCATGAAGACGAAGGCCTTCGACGAATCCAAGCTCACGGACCCGCACCTGATTATCTACTACCCAGCGCGCCACACTGCCGACGTCCAGATTATCACGAACGGCGACCAGACCGACACGATTTATGACGCCATCAAGCTCGGCGGCACCTTCGAAAGCGCCCTCCGCACGCGCCAGTACGAAGACGACGCCCCGAACTTCACGCCGCGTATTTCCGGCATCCATTACAAGAACGCAAGCCCCGCCGTGTACAAGCTCTCCATCCTCAAGAGCAGGGGCAACAGCGAAGAAGCCGGTTGCGAACGCATGACGTTTGAATACGAGAAGGCCCTGCCGGGTCTCGGCCACTTCATCAGCACCTACGAAACTGACGGCAGCCCGATCCCGAGCTTCAACGGCTTCCCGAAACTGATGCCGATCTTCGACAACGCCGAGGTCACGCTCAAGAAGTACTGGGCCGCCCTCGACAAGGACAACAAGGTCTCCCTGATGGTCAAGTGGATTGACAAGAAGACCTTCAAGGCCAAGACCCTGATCGTGAATAAAAATAAATAGTTTATTCTAAGTCAAGTTCATTCTGAATGGCGCCTTCCATGCACAGGAGGCGCCTTTTTAAGTCGGTGCCGAGCGTGTAGCCGCCAATCTTGCCGCGGCTTGTGACCACGCGGTGGCAGGGGATTATGACCTGCAGCGGGTTGTTGTGCAGGGCGTTCCCGACGGCGCGTTCTGCTTTCGGGTGCCCGATGGCTTCGGCGACCTGCTTGTATGTCCACGTCTTGCCGTAGGGAATGTTCCTGACGGCCTCGAATACCTGGACCTGGAATTCCGTTCCCGGAATCTGGATGGACACGCTGAATTCCTGCAACTTGCCCGCGAGGTAGAGGTTCAGTTCCTTCACGACGGTGCGGTAAGTCTTTACGGCAGCACCCTTCAATCCGGAGTCTTGCTCGGCGGCAGCGTATGCGCAGGCCTTTACCGTGCTCGGGACGATGGCGGAATCTTCTGCGCCCGCAAACTGCAGGCCGCACAGGTAGCGCCCTTCGAACGAGAAGGTCCATTGCCCCCACATATTGCGGTGGCAGACCGTCTGAATGCCTTTAACCTGCTTTGCCATGCCATAAATATACGCATTTATTTGCTATTATTTAAGCAGATTAAGTTCAACAGAGGAGAAAAATGAAAAAAGAGCGTGTTATTCTCGGTGTATATGGGCATGTTTTGGCATGGATGGCGTGCGCTTTCCTGTTTTGGGGCTGTGGTGATGATGACAGCTTCTCACCGGTAGCTAGGGATCGTGGCTACGACTATGCGTACACGACGGCGGATGGCTTGTCGAAAACTCCGTGCAACGATATGCGCGAAGGCCGCGATGCCGTTATCGGCCGCGACAAGGACCATTACGAGTGTCGCTTTGACCGCATTGATTCCGTCTACATCTGGGTTGGTTACGACGATACGCTTACGGCCGAGGGGCGCGAGTTCAAACGCTCCGAATCATCGAGCAGCGAAGGGTCTTCGGATAGCGGAAGCTCGTCGAGCATCAGGAACTCGTCCAGCAGTTATTCCAGCAGTAGTTACTCCAGCAGTAGTTACTCCAGCAGTTCTCGCTACAGCTCTTCCAGTTTTTATTTGGATACCGCCTGGTCCTTTAATAAAAGCAGTGTCGGCCAGGGGTCCATCACTTTTACCTTGACCTCCAAGGACGAGTTGCTCAACCCGGACGTCGAATACGGAGTGATGACGGATGAACGCGATGGCCAGGTCTATAGGACGGTAATCGTTGGAAACAGGGTCTGGATGGCCGAGAACCTCAATTTTGCGGGCAACGACGATTATCCGCTTGTGCTCGAACGTTCGACTTGCTTTAATTTCGATGATGACAACTGTGCCTTGCTGGGTCGCTTGTATTCACGTGAAGCTGCTATGGACAACGTCTACTGCATGCTCGGTGCCCCCTGCGATATCGGTGATACCTTGGTTCGCGGTGTGTGTCCCAAGGGATGGCATATTCCATCTAACGATGAGGCCACTGCTCTAACATACGCTTTTGGCGATGATCTTGATGGCGTGCGGTCTGTAAAGGGATGGGGAACGTCTTATGGCGTAGGGACTAACACTTCGGGCTTTTCGATGCCGGCATCGGGGTGTCTCGATTTCGATGATTATAATTTTAAAAACGCAGGAAAGACTGGATACGTTTGGGCCTATATAAAAGGGTCGAGTATGAGATACCTGATTTTCCGCGGATCGGATCATGATGTGATTATACATTCCGGTTACACTGACAATATTTTTGTCTCGGTCCGCTGTATATCGGATGACACCTTGAATATCGCCTTGTCATCTTCGTCGATACGCTCTTCCAGCAGCGTTTCGTCCTCGTCGAGCAGTTCCTTGTCTTCATCGAGCGTTGGATTGACTTCACCTTTAACGGAAAAGGGCGAACAGTTTAACCCCGATATTGAATACGGTACTATGACGGACCCTCGTGATGGCATGACATACAAGACGGTCGAAGTCAACGGGCGAACCTGGATGGCCGAGAACCTGAATTTTGCAGGCGACGAAGATTTTCCGCTTCAGAAGCAATATTCTCTTTGCTACGAAGATAAGGATGAAAATTGTGAACTGTATGGCCGACTGTATTCCCGCGAAGCAGCGATGAATTCTACTGCGTGCGCGTATAATACAAGTTGCAGTCCGGCAGACCCTCTTCAGGGCGCATGCCCGACGGGGTGGCATATCCCGTCAGAGAGTGAAGCTACGGAACTGAAAGACTTGGTTTCAACCTCATTCCTGGAATTGCTATCGGCGAAGGGCTGGGGTAACGATACACTGGTCGTTGCTGGAGAAGATACATATGGACTTTCCTTTATAGGTTCCGGATATAAACTAGGCGATATTTTTAAGAACATGGGCGTGAATGCTTTTATGTGGGCCAATATTGCTGGTAACACTCAGCGCTACTTTGGAATCAATGTGGAGAAAAAGGAAGTGTTTGTCCATAGTGGCTATAACAGTAACATTATTTATGCCAATGTCCGCTGTGTGAAGGACTAATGGTAAAGCTGGCGCGAATGACGCTATACTGAGTATAAGAAAAGGCTCGCTATCACGCGAGCCTTTGTCATGCAGCGCCAAAGACTACTTGTTCAGTGCCTCGGTCGCGGCGGCGATGGAGAGCAGGTCCGTTTCCTGGAACGGCTTGCCAATCCACTGCAGACCGACGGGGAGCCCGCCAGCCTTGCCGCACGGCACGCTCACGCCCGGGAGGCCCGAGAGGTTCAGGCTCACGGTGTAGATGTCGCTGAGGTAGACGGCCATCGGGTCGGACTCGTTCATGCCGCACTTGAGCGGGAGTCCCGGCATCGTGGGGCTTGCAATCACGTCGCAGCTTTCGAAAGCCTTGTTGAAGTCGTCGGTGATGAGGCGACGGACCTTCTGGGCCTGCACGTAGTAGGCGTCGTAGAAGCCTGCGCTAAGAACGTAGCTTCCGAGGAGGATGCGGCGCTGCACTTCCTTGCCGAAACCTTCGCTGCGGGACTTGGCGTACAGGTCAAAGAGCTTGCGGGCTTCCTTGCTGCGGTAGCCGTAACGCACGCCGTCGTAGCGGCTGAGGTTAGAGCTTGCTTCGGCAGTAGCAATGATGTAGTAGCTGGACACGGCGTGGCTGATGTGCGGGAGGCTCACTTCCTTGAGCGTGGCGCCTTCGGCTTCGAGCTTCTTCAGCATGCTTTCGATGGCGGCCTTGCATTCAGCGTCGAGGCCTTCGCCGAAGTATTCCTTCGGAACGCCGATGACCTTGCCCTTCACGCCGGCGTTGAGCTTTGCGGTGAAGTCTTCGGGTTCGCGCGTGCTCGTGGTATTGTCGTGCGGGTCGATACCGCAGATGGCATTAAGGAGCGTGGCACAGTCGGCGACGGTAGAACCGAAGGGGCCGATCTGGTCCAGAGAACTTGCGTAGGCGAGCAGGCCATAGCGGGACACGCGGCCGTAGGTGGGCTTAAGGCCCACGACGCCTGTGCACGCGGCAGGCTGACGAATGGATCCGCCGGTATCGGAGCCGAGCGCACAGGCGACCGTGCCACTGGCCACGGCTACGGCCGAACCGCCGCTGGAGCCACCCGGAACGCGGGTTTCGTCGAGCGGGTTGATGACCTTGCCGAAATACGAGGTCTCGTTGCTCGAGCCCATCGCGAATTCGTCCATGTTCGTCTTGCCCACGATAACTGCACCGGCGGCCTCGAGCTTTTCGATGGCGGTTGCGGTGTAGGGGGCCACAAAGTTCTTGAGAATCTTGGATGCCGCTGTGGTGCGCGTGCCTTCGATGCACATGTTGTCCTTCACGGCGACGGGGATGCCGTCGAGCGCTCCGAGGCTCTTGCCTTCGGCGCGGCGCTTGTCCGATTCCGCGGCCTTCGCGAGGGCGCGTTCGTTCAATACGCTGATGTATGCATTCAAGTTCTTGGTAGATTCAATTTTTGCGAGAGAGTCTTGTGCGAGAGCGACCGCCGATGTCTCGCCGCTGGCGAGCTTGGTGCTCAAATTCTTGATGGTTTCCATTACCTGTTTCCTCCGGACCACTTCATGATGTAGATGGCGATAATCATGCCAACGATGCTCACGACGTTAATCTTGAGGCCAAAGCCCAGCGCGAACTTAACCATGTAGAGGTCCAGGACGATTGGATCCGCCTTGTCTCCCAGGAAGCCGAGATTCAGGTCGAAGGAGGCGACAAAGAAGTTGCGCACGATGTTGTCGTAACCGCCCGCATTCATGAGTTCGCCGAGTTCCCCGAAGAGAAGCCCGAGGCATTCACCGAGCACTCCGCCGATGATGAGGCCGAGCACGATAAAGAGGATGAGTCGTCCGAAGGTGTTTCTGTTAGTCATGTTAGTTAATATAGAAAAAGGATATTCATTTCACATTTCGCATTTCACATTAAACACTACTTTATGCTCCAGTCGATGGGTTCGAGGCCCTTGCTCTTGAGGTATTCGTTCGCCTTGCTGAAGTGCTTGCAGCCGAAGAACCCGCGGTAGGCCGAAAGCGGGCTCGGGTGCGGTGCCGTAAGTATCAGGTGGCCGCGGTTGGGGGCCACAAGTGCCTGCTTTTTGATGGCGAAGCTGCCCCAGAGCAGAAACACGAGGTTCTCGCGCACTTCGGAGAGGCGCTGGATGACGGTGTCGGTGAACTGCTGCCAGCCGATTCCCGCGTGGCTTGCCGCCATGTGGGCGCGGACCGTGAGCGATGCGTTCAGCAGGAGGATTCCCTGGTGTGCCCAGCTTTCGAGGTTCCCGTGCGGTGGCGGGTTGATGCCCAGGTCGTCGTGCAGTTCCTGGAATATGTTGATGAGTGACGGGGGAGGCTCGATACCCATGGGCACCGAGAAGCACAGCCCGTGCGCTTGGCCTGGATTGTGGTAGGGGTCCTGCCCGATGATGACCGCCTTGACCTTGTCGACGGGGCAGTAGTCGAGTGCCGCGAAAATCTTGGAGCCGGGTGGGTAGACGACGTGGTGTTCTGCCCTTTCCTGCAAGAGTTTTTCTTTAATTTGTTTGAAATACGGCTGCTCGAACTGGTCGGAGAGCAAGTTCAGCCAGGATTGTTCAAGTTTTACCATGTTGTCATGCCCGCCCGTTCGGCCAGCTCAGGGCAGGCTCCGGTGGGCATCTCCTTGTTAGAATTGCGATTTTCTCGCCGTGGAAGCGTGTGTAGAATAGTATGGCGGAATTCTTTCCCTTGGGCTTGAGGCGTTTTGCTTCGGCATCGGGGTCGAGTTTCACGCCGCGCAACTTGAGCGTGATTTTCCCGATGTCGTGTTCCTTGAGCATGCTGCGGACTGCTCCCGTAGCTATTTCTGTGTGGGCGAGAATCTCGTAGCTCGTGAATGCGGGTGCGGGGAGCATCCTGTCGCTAGAGACATATGCGATGCCTTCCGAGATCAGGTGCGCGTCTTGGTCGTGGGCGAGGGCTGCATCGCTGAAAAGGCGGCTGCGGATAAGCACCGGCGCGGGTTCCGCGATGTACTTGCCGATTCCTCCTAGGGACAGGTCGCTCCGGCTTGTCGCCGTGCGGTAGGTACGGTCCTTGCCTTCGAGGCTGTCGTTCCTGTCGAGTTTCTCCTGTAGGTCTTCGTCGAGGGTTTCTAGCGAGCGGTCGCGTTTGCGGGTCCATTCGGCTGCAGTTTCGCCGTTCTTGTCGATGATGACAGCGCGGATAGTATCGGGGCTCTTCGCGAGTTCCCCGAAGAGTACCAGGCATTCGCGGCAGTCGCTGTGTCCGCCCAGGTAGAGGATTTCTGTGCCGTCCGGGATTTCGGCGGGCGGGTAACCGGGCGGGAGTTTCGCCATACCGCCCTTGTAATGCTTGCTGATTTCTACGACTTCTTCGAGCGTGGGCGTGAGGTTGCGCAGGTCTCGCTGGTTCTCGCCTTCGATGGCGCGGCGAGCTGGGTCGATGGTGAAGAAGGCTGCGCCTTCAATGGAACGGGCATCGGCGCACTTGACGGAAGCGTCCTTCCCGAACGCCTGCAAGTTGTGTCTGTACATCGCGAGGCGGTTTTCATCCAGGTCGATGCCGGTGAGTTGTAGCGATGCGGGCAGGTAGAAACTGTCGCCGCCCATGCCGCAGCAAAGATCGTTCACTGAACCTTCGCGGGGCCACAGGTTTGCCTTCCAACGCCCGATATCTTGTGCGGTGCTCTGTTCCAGCGCGAGCTTGTTGCACAGGAGGAACATCCTGCGGGCCGTCTCTTTATTGGCGAACTTTTCGCGGAACTTGGGCACGAGCGCCATGTAGTCCATGATGGCGGCGCGGTCCTCGTTGCTGTAGCCAGCCTTGTGGAGCGCAGTCGAAACTTGCAACGCATCCCATTTGCGTGTAAGGGCTTCTTCAATAAAGCCCTGAACGGTATCGGATGCGAGCAAATCCCATGGTTGCATGGTGTAAATTTAAATTATTTGCACACTTTTATTAGTTATGGATTGCCGATAGTCAAACTTTTAGTTTAGATTTAGGGTATGGGATACAAACAGGGTTGTTTTAGAGTGCGGCACTTGTGCCGTTTTGGGTGTGTCGCAGCGATGGTCGCGGCCGAGGCTCTTTTCGTTGCATGTGGCGGTGATTCCGGCAGCGGTGCAGGGTATGATTTTGAAATAGTCGGGGATTCCTCTTCGGGCTTGTCCTTGCCCGATTTGGGCGACTCGTCCGAAGTGCAACCCTTGTCCAGTTCAGGTATTTCTTCTGCGATTGCTTCGCTGTCCTCTTCTGCAATGGAGCCTTCGCTTTCGTCAACTGTGGAACCTCCCAAATCTTCTGCGGTTGAACCTCCGCGTTCTTCTTCGGGCATGGAACCCCCGCGTTCCTCGGATTCGCGCCCCCCGCATTCATCTTCGGCGCACAATCCTCCGCCGTCTTCGGAAACAGTTCCCCCGCCGTCATCTGCATCCGAACCTCTGCTCGACTTCGGTTTCTACACTGGCGCCGACATCTCGACCGTGCAGGAATACGAGCGCTTCGGTGCGAAGTTTTTCGATGTTGACGGAACCGAGAAGGACATCTTCACGCTCCTCAAGGATCACGGCTTCAACGCCATCCGTTTAAAGACTTTTGTAAGCCCGAAGGCAAAGTACGGCTATGCCGCAGCGGGTTGCGAGCACGATGCCGAAGCTTATGCCGACAAAGACCACATTGTCGCCTATGCGAAAAAAATCAAGGCGGCGGGCATGGCCTTTTTGCTTGATATCCACTACAGCGACAATTGGGCCGATCCTGGTAAGCAGATTATTCCCGAGCGCTGGCGCAAGGTAAACAGTTCCGACGCTCTCGCCGATTCCGTCTATGCCTACACCCTCGATTTGATGAATGCGCTCAAGCAGGTGAACGCGGTTCCTGAGATGGTGCAGATTGGCAACGAGACGACTCCGGGCATCCTCATCCATGTGCCGAACAACAAGACGGACTGCTGGGGCAACAATGTAGACAAGGCTTCTACCGCCATCAACGGCGACATGGGTACCTCGAGCGGCAAGGCGAATGCGGCCAAGTACTTCAAGGCGGGTATCAAGGCGGTCAAGGAAGTCTCTCCTTCGACAAAGACCGTGCTGCACATCGAACGCATACGCCAGGCGAATACCGTCACCTGGTGGATGACGGAAATATTCAAGAACCAGAAGGTCCCCGCTGACGTGATGGGATTCTCCGCCTACACGGCGTATGGCGACAAGGCTCCCGATGACTGGAAATCGCTCTTCCAGACGGTCACTTCGAGCTATCCGAATCTTGAATTCATCGTCGCGGAATACAACGGCGGCGATGCGGACAACCACTACAATTTTGACGGTTCGCGCAAGCGTACGACCGAGATGGTAAAGGGGCTCGACCGCTGGATAGGCACGTTCTTCTGGGAACCGACGCTCGGCGGTGCCTGGGGCCCCGCGCTCTTCGACTGGAAGGGTAGCAACCTGCAGGCGAACAGCAAGGCCTTCGAAGAATTCCCGATGCGGTAGTTCTTTTTACACCTAAGATGGCACAAAGATGGTGCGTCGTTCCGTGAAATTACGTGTTTTTCTGTTTTTTTGTCCGGATTAACTTGTTTGTGATTATATTAAGGGTATGAAGTATTTGTATTCCATGCTTTTGCTGTTGTTGTTGGCTGGCTTCGGCTTTGCCGCGGTAGGCGACACGCGGACTATCACCTATTACCTGAACGGGGGCGTGAATGACCCCGCGAACCCGGATAGCTATGTCGTCATAAAAGCAGATTCTAGCGAATGCACGATTACGCTCCAGGAGCCGACCCGCGAAGGTTCCCGGTTTCTGGGCTGGTTTAAAGAAGCTTCCACCGGTGTTTTTTACGACGCTCCCCAAAAAAGTATATCCCGTTGCAGTGGAGACAAATACACGCTAACAGCGCTTTGGGCCCCTGCAGTCAAGGAACCCCAGTTAAGTGTTGACAGCTGTTACCAAATCACCTCCAAGGAGGAACTTTACGCCATCCCCAAACTTTCCACCTTTGCTTGCATAGAACTCCAGAACGATATCGTGGTCAATGAAAATCTGCTGGATGCGGAAGGGAACCCGGACTCCACCCGCAATGACATCATGTACTGGCAGCCTTTTGTATTTGGCGGAATATTTGAGGGCAACGGCCACACCATTTCGGGGCTTTATACTAAAAAACAGTATGAAGCCGGGTTTTTCTCTAAGCTTTATGAAGGCGCCGGCAAGCCCCCCGTCGTAAGGAACTTGGGTATTAAGGATTCCTATTTTGAAGGTACCCGTTATGCAGGAGGTATTGTCGGCTATATAGACCAGTCGGCGCTTCTTGTCAATGTTTTTAGCGAGGCGACGGTTGTCGCGCGCGGTAGCGCCGGCGGCATTGCCGGTGCAATTATAAGCGAGGAAGACTGGTCGTGCCTTTGTGCTCCGCCTCCCTTGGCAAAGCCTGCCCTAGCAAAGCCCGAATGGCCCACGATGAACCCGAGCAACGTGACTCAGATTATCAACGCCTACAATGCGGGCCGCGTTTCCGGTGCATCTCGCCCATATGATGGAACCGGAGGCATTGTCGGTCAAGCGCAGGATTTAACCCTCGAGAACGTATTCAACATCGGAACTGTTTCTGATGGCGGCGATGCCATTTTTGGCCTTCATAATCTTGAATGGTGTTACTATGACAGTTCCCGCCACCATGTTGAAATCAAGAACACCTACTATGCCGGCGATGGGGCAGCCCAATACGGTGGATCAAAGGCGACTGCGGACGAATTCAGGGACGGGACCGTTCTAGGGAAATTGCAGGAGGGCACCTATGGTGCCGCGTGGGAACAAAGCGTGGGCGTAGATCTGCATCCGGTTTTAAGTTCTAAGGTGAAGTATTACCTTGATTACAAACTGAACGGCGGCGTGAACAGCGATCAAAATCCCAAGTACTACACGGGCGATTCCTCCGTTATTTTGGCAAATCCCACAAAGGAGGGCGACACCTTTGAAGGGTGGTTTGCCGACAGCCTGTATAAGGAACGGATTGACACCATCAAGGCCGGTAGCAAAAAATACTACACCCTTTACGCCAGGTGGGAGAGCGAATATCTTGTGACCTATGTTGCCAATGGCGGCATGGAGCCCGAAATCAATCCCTCGCGCTGGTCCTCGGATTCCGCGGCCTATACATTAAAGGGGCTTGAAAAAGTAGGCTACACTTTTGACGGCTGGTATGCCGATTCCACGTTCAAAACGCCTGTGAAAGAGCTTGCGAAGGAACGCCACGACGATATCACGTTATATGCAAAGTGGATAACGAACAACTATAAGATCACGTACCACTTGAACGGTGGCGAGAATGACCCCGTTAATCCGGCAACATTCAATTTCGACACCGACATCACCTTAAAAGAACCGACCCGTGAAGGCTTTGTTTTTGTAGGCTGGTTTGACAAGCTCACTTATTCCAGCGAAATCAAGAGTTTCGGGAAAACGTCCTACTACAGCCGCGATTTCGACCTTTATGCGCACTGGTATCCCGAACCCAAGAAGCCCGCCAAAAACGAAAACGGCTGCTACATCCTCTCGGATCGCAATGAACTGTACTGGTTTGCATTGTATACGAGCAACAAACTTGATAACGACAAAGTGACAGAAGCCCACCCCTGCGCCTGGCAAACAAACGACATTGTCGTCAACGAGGCCCTCGTGGACGCCGACAGCAACTGGGTGGACGGAATTGTATTGTGGCACCCTATTGGTGTTCTGAACCGCGGCGACACGACCCCTGTTTATTACGCCAACAACCACAGTATTTCGGGACTATTCATCAATGATCATTACAGCCAAGCCGTATGGGAAGAATTTTTCTGGCCGGCGGAGAATAAAGGTTCTTACCCATATTTCGTGAACAGTTGCGTAAACACTGGCAATGGTACCATTTGGTCGAAAGACATTCCAAAGCAATCGCTTCGTACAATTTCCACGGCGCTCGCGTTTGGTGTCAGAGCCGTGAATCGTTCACTACAGGTCTATGGCGCCCAGATAGGCGCAAAAGCAAGAGTGTTTGATATGCAGGGCCGCGTAATTGCCCGCGGACAAGTGGATGCCGGCGGAAACGTCGCGTTTGAAATGCGCCGTGCAGGCAATTATCTGGTTCAAGTGGGCCGCCAGGCGCACAGGGTCAATGTGAAATAGCACCCTCGCCGCAGCGGGTTAAAGAATTCCTGTTTCCCCCTGTACACAGAAAAAGACCGAATTTGTTCGCATTTTCGGCTGAATTCTTGTATTTTTAAGCAAAAACAAAGGATGGAATATGGACAATTTTAATTTCTACAGCCCCACGGAATTCGTATTCGGCATGGGCCGCGAAAACGAATGCGGTGAACTCGTCAAAAAGTATGGCGGCACGAAGGTGCTTATCCACTACGGTGGCGGTTCCGCCGTGCGTTCGGGGCTCATTGACCGCGTGAAGGCGAGCCTTGATGCCGCAGGAATCCCGCATGTGGAACTCGGCGGCGTGAAGCCGAACCCGCACGATTCGCTCGTGTACAAGGGCATCGAGATTGTCCGCCAGAACGGCATAGACTTTATCCTTGCGGTGGGCGGCGGCTCTACGATTGATAGTTCCAAGGCCATCGCGATGGGTGTTCCTTATAAGGGCGATTTCTGGGATTTTTACGAGGGCAAGGCCTCGGCGGCATGCGCGCTCCCGATTGGTGTGGTGCAGACGATTGCGGCTGCCGGTTCCGAGGGCAGCGGCGACTCCGTGGTGACCAAGGAAGACGGCATGCTCAAGCGCGGCGCGAGCAGCGAACACATTCGCCCGAAGTTCGCCGTGCAGAATCCGGCGCTCCTTTGCACGCTGCCTGCCTACCAGACGGCCTGCGGCATTACCGACATCATGGCGCACGTCTTTGAACGCTACTTCACGAATACGCTCGAAGTGGAAATCACCGACCGCCTTTGCGAGGCGGTGCTCCTCACGATGGTGAAGGAGGGTCCGCGCGCCATTGCCGACCCCGCCAACTACCAGGTGCGGGCAAACATCATGTGGGCGGGGACGGTAGCCCACAACGGTGTTGTGGGCTGCGGGCGCAGTCAGGACTGGAATAGCCACGCCATCGAGCATGAACTTTCGGCGCTTTACGACTGCGCCCATGGCGCGGGCCTTGCGGTCATCATGCCCTCCTGGATGGAATACGTGGTAGACCACAACGTGATGCGCTTTGCGCAGATGGCGACCCGCGTGTTCGGCTGCCAGATGAACTTCGAGAACCCGAAGGCCACCGCCCTCGAGGGCATCAAGGCCTTCCGCCGCTTCCTGCATTCCATCGGCATGCCGATTAACTTTGCAGAACTCGGCGCGAAGGAAGAGGATATCCCGAAGATGGTCGAAAAACTGAACCCAGGTGACGGCTGGGGCTTCGTGCCGCTCAAGGCGAAGGACGTGACCGCGATTTACACCATCGCCGCGCATGCAACGCTTGAATAGCCTTTTTTGAATCGCAGCGCAAGAAGCAAACAACTTTTGCAATCTGTTCTGGGATAGTTTATATTTAAGGCAAATATGAATTATCGGACGTTTGTAAAGCTGTTTGCTTTTTTGTTGGGTGCATTTTCGCTTTCGTACTCTTGCGATGGCCGCTCTGCGTGCGAAGGCGGCTGTGCCATTTTCCTCAATGTCCTCGATTTGAGAAATAATCCGCAGATGGAGGAATTGTTTGTTTCCATTGATGATTCCCTATATGCGAGAAAAATCAATAACGGGTTTCAAAAGTTAGAACTGGCTGGGTTGTGCGGGTGTGATCCTGGTGGATTTTTCCTGGAGTCCCGTCACAAGGATTTAATGGATTCCGGTTGGGCCCTAAACTGGTGCGGAAATCCTGATTCTATTGTTATTTTTAACGATTATAGTGAGGGAATGAATGAATCTGTGGTGCGGAGTAATTCAGTCTTGTCGCATAATATAAGCGCGTTGAAAAAGTTCATCAAGGATAACGGTTGTCCGGTTGATTCCGTCTATGAGATTTTGGCAGACGATTTGAAAACTGAAAATGCGAAAAAGGGAATTTATGTTACCGATTTGAATATACGCGATAGAGATGTTGTTGTCCCCGCTTATGTACAGGTCTTGAAATCGTATCATTCAAACGGTAAACTTGCGAATAAAATTCAGTTTAAGAATGGTAAACGTAATGGGGTAGATATTTGGTATTACCCAACAGGGAAGAAATTTAAGGTGACGAATTATAAAGACGGGGTGCGTCATGGAAACGAAATAGAATATGATGAATCGGGTCGGAAAACGTACGAGGAACCCTATAGGAATGGAAAATCACATGGCGTAAAAAAGTATTACCGTGAAAATGGACAAATTTGGGCAAAGCAGAAATTTGAGGATGGAAAGGAAGTCCCCTTGGAAAGGATAAAATACTAAGCAAAAAAGTCCTGGGTTTAACCCAGGACTTTTTAAATGTTGCATAACTCGCGCTATTATCGCAGGGCGATGTCGCCGTTGGCGACGAGCTTGTCACGCAGCTTGTTGTGGGCTTTGTTGACTTCGTCGTCGGTAAGCGTGCGGTCCATGGCCTGGTAGGTGAGGCTGTAGACCATGTTCTTCTTGCCGGCTTCGATCTTGTCACCTTCGTAGATGCTCTTGAGGGTAATCTTCGCGAGGTTCTTGGGGTTGAGTCCCTTGATACGGGCGACGATGTCTTCGTGGGTCATGGACTTCGCAACTTCGAGCGAGATGTCGCGGCTAGACGGCACCTGGCGGCTGAAGGCCTCGAACACGATCTTCTTGTGGGTGGCGTGTTCCATCTTGTCCATGTCCAGCTCCATCATGTAGGTGGTGTAGCTGATGTCGTTCGCGGCCATCACGGAGGGGTGGAGTTCGCCCATGGTGCCGAGCACCACGCCGTCGGCGAGGATTTCGGTCTGCTTGCCCGGGTGCAGGAAGATTTCGGGCTTGGCCGGCACGCGGAATTCAACCACGAGGCCCACGCGCTTGAGGAAGCTCTGCACGAATCCCTTGAAGGCGGCAAAGTCAATCTGGGCGGGCTTGTCGTTGAGCGGGTTCACATCGAAGTTCCCTGCAATCGTGAGGGCGACGAGGTTCGATTCGTCGAAGCCCGGGTCGCGCACGTCCTTGCGGTCGCGCTTGAACTGGCCCTTGGCCACTTCGAACAGGCGCACGGAACCGGGGCGGTTCTTCTCGTTCTCGGCAACGCTCTTGAGGAGGTTGGGGAGGAGGCTGGTCGGAACCACGCCGAGTTCATCGGAAAGCGGGTTGAGGAGCGCTGCGGGCTTGCTGCGGCGGTCGTCGCTTTCGGGGCCAAAGAGGGCCTCGGTGCGGGCCTTGCTCGTGAAGCGCAGGCTCAGGCATTCATGCAGACCCATCGCAGAGAGTGTCTTGCGGATCTTGCGGTTCAAGACTTCAATCGGCGGAAGCTCGTTCGGCTGCATCTTGAAGGACGGCAGCGTGTACGGGATGTTGTCGAACCCGATAAGGCGGGCGACTTCTTCGATGAGGTCCACTTCGCGTTCGAGGTCGGGGCGGAAGCTCGGGATCTTGAACGTGATGGCGTCCGCCGTCTTGGAGACGACTTCGAGGGCGATGCCCGTGAGGAACTTTTCCACCTGGGCCATTTCGAGTTTCATGCCGATAACGCGTTCGGCCTGAGCGATGCGGAGCGTTACCACGTTGTTTTCTTTCTTGTGGTCGTCGCCGGTGTATTCGACGGTGCCCTTGAGGATGCGTCCACCCGCGACTTCCTGGATGAGGGCGCAGGCGTACTTGCTGTATTCGTCCTGGGTCGCAAAGTCGATTTCGCGTTCAAAGCGGTAGCTGGAGTCGGTCGAGATGCAGAGGCGCTTGGCCTGCTTGCGGACGACCGTCGGGTTGAACCAGGCACTCTCGAGGAACACGTTCTTGGTGGCATCGACAATTTCGGACTCGACGCCGCCCATCACGCCGGCAACGCAGGCCGGACGGTCGCCGTCGCAAATCACGAGGTCGCTTTCCAGCAGTTCGTGAGCGGTGTGGTCGATAGTTTCAATCTTTTCGCCCTTCACGGCGCGGCGGACCTTGATCTTGTTGCCGTGCAGCTGGTCCATGTCAAAGCTGTGGAGCGGCTGGCCAACGTCCATCAGAATGAAGTTCGTGATGTCGACGACGTTGTTGATGCTGTTCATGCCGACAGCGTGCAGGAGTTTTGCAAGCCAAGCCGGAGACTTTTCGACCTTCACGTCCTTGATGACGCGGCCCACGTAGCGGGAGCAGCCGCAACCCGGAACCACTTCGAGGCTCACGGCGGAGCTGGCGGCTTCGGAATCTTCCTTGAGTTCGTAGGCGAGCGGCTTGAGCGGACGGTTGAACTTGGCGGCGAGTTCACGGGCGACACCGCGGTGGCTGAGGGCATCCGGGCGGTTCGGGGTGACGTTCAGTTCGAAGCAGACGTCGTAGAGGCCGAGGCTCACGAACGGGGTGCCAGCCGGAATGCTGTCGTCGAGAACCATGATGCCTGCATGGTCGTCACTGAGGCCGATTTCGTCTTCGGCGCAAATCATGCCGAAGCTTTCCACGCCGCGGATCTTGGACTTCTTCATCTTGAGCGTGCCGCCGTCGGGGAGCGGGAGTTCAGCGCCAATCGGGGCGAGAACCACGGTCTGGCCTGCGGCTACGTTCGGGGCGCCGCACACGACCTGGAGCGTTTCCTTGCCATCGTTCACGGTGGTGATGTGCAGGTGGTCGCTGTCCGGATGGGGGTCGCAGGTAAGAACCTTCGCTACAACGAGCTTCTCGTAGACCTTGCCCGGTTCCTCGGTGCCTTCGACTTCGAGACCGATGGAGGTGAGCGCCTTTGCAACTTCTTCCGCATTTTCCGGAAGATCAACGTGACGTCTGAGCCAATTCAAAGAAACTTTCATCTTTTTCCTCTTTAGCACGAAACTTGCCGCAGTTCGTTTGTCTGCCGCAAATAAGTGCCTGCTAAATTTTCGGACGTAAATGTAGAAAAAAAGGATGTTTTTTCGTGTAATTTCTATATTTGTCCGCGTATGTTTACGGGAATTATTCAATCTACCGGCGAAATCGTCTCGATAGAGTCTCGAGGTGATGCGCTCTCGATGCGCCTCAAGTCGCCGGGCTTTTTCAAGAATTGCAAACTGGGCGACAGCGTCGCGAACGACGGTGTGTGCCTTTCCATTGAATCTTGTACCGAAGATGAAGCCACTTTTTGCCTGATGCACCAGACGGTCGAAAATACCGCCTTCAAGCAGGCTGCCGTCGGCAAGTTGGTCAATCTGGAACTTCCGTGCCGTGCCGATAGCTTCATGGGCGGGCACTTCGTGATGGGCCATGTGGACTGCATTACCGAGGTTATCCAGGTGACTCCACGCGAAACGGGCGTGGAAGTCGACCTGAAGATGCCTGCGGACCTCAAGCGCTACATTATCCGCCGCGGTTCCATCTCCCTGAACGGAATCAGCCTTACGGTGGCCGAAAAGTTCGAGAATTCCATCCGCGTGTGCATCATCCCCGAGACGCTTGCCCGCACGAACCTGCGCAACTGGGTTGCCGGGACCATCGTGAACGTGGAAGTGGACATGCTCGGCAAGTACATTGAAAATTATCTGAAGGAACGTGACCTTGCTTAATACGATTGAAGAGGCCATAGAGGATTTTAAGAACGGCAAGTTTTTAATCGTGGTCGATGACGAGGACCGCGAGAACGAGGGCGATTTTGTCATCGCCGCCGAGAAGATTACGCCCGAAAAGGTGAACTTCATGCTCCACGAGGGCCGTGGCGTGCTCTGCTGCCCGCTGCCTATCAAACGTTGCCATGAACTGAACCTCACGCGCCAGACCGCCGAGAATACCTCGATTCTGGGCACCCCGTTCACCATCATGGTGGACAAGATTGAAGGCTGCACCACGGGTGTTTCCGCCCACGACCGTGCGGCGACCATTCTGGCGCTTGCCGACCCGAACTCGAAGCCGAGCGACTTTGGCCGTCCGGGGCATATTTCGCCCCTCTACGCGCAGGAAGAAGGCGTTTTGCGCCGCGCGGGACATACCGAAGCGGCTGTGGACCTCGCGAAACTTGCAGGACTCCGCCCTGCGGCTGCCCTCATCGAGATTATGAACGAGGACGGTACGATGGCCCGCATGCCGCAACTGCAGGAAGTGGCGAAGAAGTTCGGCCTCAAGATTATCTCCATCCGCGACCTTATTGACTACCGCCTCAGGAACGAGAAACTGGTGCAGCGTGTGGCCGCCCCGCACGTGCAGACCAAGTACGGCGACTTTACCGCCTACGCTTACAAGAGCAAGACCGACGGCGTGGAACATGTGGCCTGGGTCGCGGGCAACCCCGACTTCAGCAAGCCGGTTTACGTGCGCGTGCACAGCGAATGCCTTACGGGCGATATTTTCGGGAGCCTCCGCTGCGATTGCGGCGAACAGCTCGCCTCTGCCATGAAGTTTATTGGCGAGCATGGGGGAGTGTTCCTGTACATGCGTGGTCAGGAAGGCCGCGGCATCGGGCTCTGCAACAAGTTGCGTGCATACGAACTGCAGGAGAAGGGCATGGACACGGTCGAGGCGAACCTGCACCTCGGGTTCAAGTCCGATTTGCGCCAGTATGGTACCGGCGCCCAGATCCTTGCGGACCTCGGTGTGAAGGAAATGCGCCTGCTCACGAACAACCCGAGCAAGATTTCGGGCATCTCGGCCTACGGGCTCAAGATTGTGGAACGCGTCCCCATCGAAGTCAAGCCGAACAAGGAAAACCTTTTCTACCTGCTCACGAAGCAGAAGAAGATGGGACACCAGTTGCATTTGGATGGCGCTGCGTCTGACGAAAAAGTTTTAAAAGAGGAAAAATAAGATGGCTAAAGAAATCAAGAATTCCCTGAATGGCTCTGGCCTCAAGATTGCGATTGCTGTCGCCCGCTTCAACGAGGTGGTGACGGACAAGCTTCTGGAAGGTGCGCTCCGCCAGCTCGAACTGCTGGGCGTTGCCGACAAGGACGTGACTGTCGTGCGCGTCCCGGGTGCGTTCGAACTCCCGGGTGTGTGCCGCAGGCTCGCTGATTCCAAAAAGTACAATGCCGTGATGGCCATCGGCGCAGTGATTCGTGGTGAAACAAGCCACTACGACGTGGTGGTGAACGCCTCTACCGGCGGTGTTGCTAGCATCGCTGCCGAGGGCAAACTGCCGGTGATTCTCGGAATTCTCACGACCGATACCGTTGACCAGGCGATGAACCGCGCTGGCCTCAAGGCGGGAAACCTCGGTGCCAACTGGGCATCTACCGCCGTCGAAATGGCAAACCTCTATAAGTCCATCTAACAAATAAAGACTACGATTATGCAAAAAAGTTTTCGACCAGCCCGCGTCTTTGCCATGCAACTCCTGTATGCCATGGAAATCACGGGCCAGACAGTGGGTGAGGCGCTTCCGGGAGTCCTCGAAGGCCAGCCCATTGATGACGAACAGAAAAAGTATGGAATGAAACTTGTGGACCTGGTGCTTGCCCATCGCGCAGAACTCGATGAGGAAATCAAGACGGCGACCGTCCATTGGGAAATCGAACGCATGGCATGCCTCGACCGCATCGTCATCCGTATTGCCATGGTGGAACTGCTCTACATAACCGAGACGCCTATCAAGGTGGTGCTCTCGGAAGCAATCCAGATTTCGGGCAAGTTTAGCACGGAAGATTCGGGCTCGTTTGTGAATGGTCTTCTTACAGGTTTTATGCAGAAGCGCAACATTGTCGTAGGTTCGACGAAGGGAGGAAAAAAGAATGATTAAGGAAAAATGGATGAAGCATATTTTTGCGGGTATCACGGGCCTTGTCGCCCTGATCGTTTACTCGCTTACGATGGCTCCTACGGTAAGTTTTTGGGACTGCGGTGAGTTCGTTGCCTGTGCAAACACGCTGGGCATTCCGCATCCTCCTGGAACGCCGTTCTTTGTCTTCTTTGCCCGTGCCGTCATCGTGATTCTCCCGTTCGTGGGTGAAATCGCGAAGCGCGTGAACTACATCTCGGTGTTCAGTTCCGCGGCGACTGTCTATATTACGGCGCTGTTCGCCTGGGAATTCCTCGCTACCGTCCTCAAGACGGACGCTCTTGCCGAGAAGATTTCCGGAAAGGTCCGCAACATCGTGCTTGCGACTTCCGCTCTCGTTGCCGGCTTCCTCCTGACGTTCTCCGACACGTTCTGGTTCAATGCCGTCGAAGCCGAAGTCTATGGCCTCGCGATGTTCATCTTGATGCTCATCTCTTACCTCGGTCTCGTCTGGTACAACAAGCGCGAAGATTCTTCGAGTGACCGCATCCTTATCTTTATCTGCTACATCGCGTTCCTCGGCGTGGGTGCCCACCTTTACACGATGCTTACCGTTCCGGCGGTTTTCGTGCTCATGCTCGTTGCCCAGCCTAAGAAGATTTTTGAACGCCTGCCCATCTGGATTACGGGTACGCTCCTCTGTTCCGTAATCTACATGGTGTCTGCATTTATCGAAATTTCGCTCGTGTGCCTTGTGGTGCTTGCGATTTTCACTGTCGTGAAGCCGTTCTCCCCGAAGATGAACCATGCGGTCAAGCTCTCGCTCGCCTTTGCGTTCTTCGCCCTGATTGGCTACAGCACGCACCTCTACATTCCTATCCGTTCGGAACTCAACCCGATTATCGACGAGAACGACCCGGAAATCAACATTCGCGATGACGAGGGCAACCTTCAGCTCGGTAACCTGTTCAAGAGCGGCAACTGGGAAGCGTTCAACAACTTCGTGGAACGTAAGCAGTACGGCTCCGAAAGCATGCTCAAGCGCGCGTTCTACCGCCGCTCCCAGCTTGCACACCAGGTGCTCTCTTTCCCGAACATGAGCTACGGTGGCTACCAGATGGCGCAGTACCTGCCCTACAAGGTGGGTGGTGTGAACTTCGCAAACGGCGTCTATACCTTTGACAAGGGTGATAACGTTCCTCTTGAAAGGTTTGGACACAAGTTCCGGACCCAGATGGACCTCATGGGCGATCATGTATTCCCGCAGCTCATGGTGTTCCTCATCTTTAATGGTCTCCTGGTCCTTGTCTGCGTCTTCGTATGCAAGCGCAACAGGCACCTGGGAATCTTCCTTTCCGTGCTCTATGCGCTCTGTTCGCTTGGCCTGCTTTTCTACATCAACTTTGCCGATGGTACCCGTATGGAAGGCCGCGAACACGACTACTGGGTGTCGGTGATGAACAGGAACGTGGCCGACCTGAATACGATGGGAGCCGGCATTTCGCAGGTCCCTGACCCGAACGAACTTATCGACTTGCGTCAGAAGATTGAACACGGCAAGTACCGCATCGAGATGATGAAGCAGCGCGGTGTTGCTGCCGGAGAAATATCGAAGAAGGAACGCGAAGTCAGCGGCTATGAAAACAGCGCTGCATGGACCAGCTGGAAGAAGATTGAAAACGGCTTCGCCCAGCGCGGCCTCCGAGCCCCGTTCCCGGAGCCGGTCCACATGGAAGTGCGCGAACGTGATTACTTCTATACGCCGGCATTTATCTTCATGAGCATGATGTTTGGCATTGGTGCCGGTATTCTCGTGCTCCTTGCAGCAACGACTGCTACGACTGCCGCCTTCGTTACTCCGATTGCTGCAGCCCTTGCCGTAGTTTCGTTTGCGGTTCCCTGCATTTCGAACTACCAGGAACACGACCGTTCTGGCCTGTGGGTCCCGTGGGATTACGCCTACAACCTGCTGAATAGCTGCCGCCCGAACGCAATCCTCTTTACGAACGGCGACAACGATACCTTCCCGCTGTGGTTTGCGCAGGAAGTGGCCGGTATCCGTAAGGACGTGCGCGTGGTGAACCTCTCGCTCGGCAATACCGACTGGTATATCAAGCAGATGCTCGATAACGAACCTGTGCTCAAGCTCAGCTACAACAAGAAGACTATCGATAGCGACATGGTGCTCGACAATAGTTCTGTCCAGAACCCGAACCATTCTGTTGCAACCTGGGTGGGCAGGGCAAACCGCCTTATGCCGCAACTCAAGAGTCGCATCGAACAGATGGAAGGTCAGGAACTTTCTGCTGCCGATTCCGCGAAACTCCTTACGTTCAAGACGCACTACCAGGTATGGGATGCGTTCGTCGACTGGGCTAAGCGTACTCGCAGCGGCACGATGCTCACGCAGAATAAGCTCGTGATTGACCTTGCGCTGCAGAACATGGACAAGCCGATCGAAATCTCCACGACGGTCGGTACATCGAACTTCATGGGGCTCGAGAAGTACATGGTGCAGGAAGGCCTTGTCTATAATTTGGTGAAGGGCGACCTTAAGCCGAAGCGCAACGCCTTCGATGCGAAGTATGCTGCCGACCTCATCGACAACGTCTACAAGTTCCGTGGCCTGGGCGATGGAACTGCCTACATCAACGACGAGACGTCGCGCCTGCTTTCGAGCTATGTCTCGCTGTACCTGCAGATTTCGTTCGATGCCCGCGAGAAGATTGCGGACCTTCGCATGAGCAAGCCGTTTACCGCAGAAAAGAAGGCTCAGGCCGACAGCCTCTGCGCATCCGCAATCAAGTACCTCGACCTCGGCAAGAAGCAGTTCACCGACGAATGGCGCGTCTACTGGGCGGCAGCATTCGTCTACGATATTGTGGGCGAGAAGCAGAAGGCTCTTGACTATCTTGACGAAGGCCTGAAGAATGTTCCTGAATACGACGAGGGTGGCCGTGGCAGGCTCCTGATGAGCGTGGAACAGATCAAGAACAGCCCCGAAAAGCCGATGGTTATCGAAGAGGAAACCAAGCCCGCGGAACCCGTGGATTCGGCTACGTCCGATTCCGCACCGGTTGTTGCCGCCGCCAACTAGCCTAGAGGTGTCGTGATGGATTTAAGCATGGTCATTCCGGTCAAGGAAGAAAGCGAAAACCTTCCGGAGTTGCTGAAAGAAATCGTCGCTGCCATGGAGCCTACGGGCTTCACGTACGAGGTTATCGCCATCGACGACGGCAGCCGCGACAACACGTGGGAAGTTCTCGAGAACCTCTCGCACGAATACCCCTTCCTGAAAGGATTCCGCTTCCAGTTCAACTGTGGCAAGGCTGACGCGCTCGCCTTCGGCTTCTCGAAGGCGACGGGGCGCTATGTGGCGACCCTCGATGGCGACCTGCAGGATGACCCGCTCGAAATCCCGAAGATGATCAAGATCTTGGAAGACGGTTACGACTTGGTCTCGGGCTGGAAGGTCCGCCGCCTGGATCCCTGGCACAAGACGCTCCCTTCCAAGCTGTTCAACCTGACCGTTTCTGCCGTGTGCGGCAAGCGCCTGCACGATTTCAACTGCGGCATCAAGGCGTACCGGCATTCCGTGGTGCGCTATATTGAACTTTACGGTGACTACCACCGCTTTATCCCCGTGATGGCCAAGTGGCAGGGTTTCCGCATTACCGAGATGCCCGTCGCTCACCGTGCCCGCGTTCATGGGGTTTCCAAGTACGGCATTTCGCGTCTCGTTTCCGGGTTTCTCGACCTGGTCTCGCTCATGTTCATGCGCAGCTTCTCGACCAAGCCCCTGCATTTCTTTGGCCTTATCGGGCTCGTGTTCATGGTGCTTGGCCTAGGCGTATGTGGCTACTTTGGTTACGAGTGGTTCCAGACGGGAGCCATGCATGTGCGTCCGCTCCTGTTGGCGGGCGGGTTCTCGCTGGTGATGAGTGTGCAGTTCTTCTCGCTGGGCCTGCTTGCCGAGATGCTCAACGGGCGCAAACGACGGATTTATCCTATTGCCGAAACTTTTGGCGAGTGAGTTTTGTAGATTATTGCGAGTCGGAGTATAGTTATGGTGTTTCCTAAGAGTCTTGTTATCATTCCCACCTACAATGAGAAGGAAAATATCCTCCTCATTATGTCGGCTATTTTGGAGCAGAACGACTGCCTCGAGATTCTCGTGGTCGATGATGGTAGCCCCGACGGTACGGGCGACCTGGTAGAAGCGGAGTCTACGAAGAATCCGCGAATCCACCTAATCCGCCGAAAGGGGAAAATGGGGCTCGGCTCTGCCTACGTGACGGGTTTCAAGTGGGCGCTTGAACGCGATTATCAGCGCGTGTTCGAGATGGATGCCGACTTTAGCCATAGCCCGACGGATTTGAACCGCTTCTTGGAAACCGCCGAAAATGCGGACCTCGTACTCGGTAGCCGTTACCAGGATCACCGCATTAGCGTAGTGAACTGGGACTTGCGCCGCCTTATCCTGAGTTACGGAGCAAACGTCTACACCCGTATTGTGACGGGACTGCCGATTAGCGATGCTACCGGCGGCTTCAAGTGTTTCCGTCGTGAGGCCCTGCAGGCGCTGAACCTCGACAAGATGAAGAGCGATGGCTATTGCTTCCAGATCGAGACGACCTTCAAGATCTGGAAGAAGGGACTCCGCGTGAAGGAAATCCCCATCGTGTTTACCGACCGTACCCGCGGAACCTCGAAGATGAGCGGCGGAATCATTTCCGAAGCGTTCTTCCTGGTGCTCAAGCTTCGTCTCGGACTCGCGTAACGCTCATGTATTCCTGTTCCGTCATCATCGTTGCCTATAATTCCTGCGACTTCATTCCGGCTTGCTTAAAGTCGGTGCGCGATGCGTGCGCCGATATCGATGCCGAAATCATCGTGTTGGACAACGGATCGAAGGAACCTATTCTTCCCGAGATAAAGAAATTCTTCCCGGAAGTCATCTGGATTGACTCCAAGGAAAACCTCGGCTTTGGTAAGGGGTGCAATCTTGCCGAAAAGCGGGCGACGAAACCGTACCTGTTCTTTATCAACCCCGACACCATTGTGTCGCGCGATTCCTTTACCAAGGTGCTCGACTTTATGGAGGTACACCCGGAATCGGGCACTGTGGGTTGTCGCATTCTGAACGAAGACGGCTCGCTCCAGTGGGCATGCCGAAGGTCTTTCCCGACGATTGTTTCGGCTGTGTCCAAGACCATCGGGCTTGCGGCGCTTTTCCCGAAGAACAAACTGCTTGCAAGCTACAACATGACGTACGCCGACCCGGATGAAGTGACCGAGGTGGACGCCATCAGTGGATCGTTCTTCGGTATCCGTCGCGATGTCTACGAAAAGCTGAATGGCTTTGACGAAGACTTTTTCATGTACGGTGAAGACCTCGACCTCTGTTTCCGTACGAAGCAGATGGGGCTCAAGAATTATTACACCCCGTCTACCAATATCCTGCATTTCAAGGGCCAGAGCTGCCGTACCCGCCGCTGGGATTCCTACCTGGATTTCTACAAGGCAATGCTCATCTTTGTGAAGAAGCACAAGGATCTTTACTTTGTCCCGAATTTCCTCGTGTCCTTCGGTATCATGTTCGCGGCTTTTGTGGGCATGTTCTCGCGCCTGATTCCGAAGTTCTGGAAGATGTTCCTGGATTTTGGCGTGATGGCGCTGTGGGCGTTTACGTTCCTGAACTATGGGAGTATTCGGTCGTATGCGTGTTTCCAGGATCCAAGCTGCCTTGAAAGTGGATGTGCCGCGACGGATACGGTTATTAAGCATTCCATTATGGATTTTGCCCAGTTCGAAGACTGGTGGCTTGTTGGTATTGTCGCTGTTATAAACTTTGTGTTCTTGATGTTCCGCGGGGAATATACGGAATCTAGCCTGAAGGGCGAAAAATTCTTGCGGTACCTTGTGCCGCTGAACCTGCTTGCGGTGGGCGGGTATGTGGCTTTCCGATACTTTACACAGGTGCCGGTCATTGAAGGCGATCTGAACTCGTTGCCCTATGATTCGTATGGGATAACGGTTTTCGTCTGCTCCAGCCTCTTTATCCCGCTGGCCCTCTTCGCATGGCGTCGCGTCGCATTCTGGATAAACTATTTCTACCGCATCTTCGCCAAGAAGCGTCACCGTTCCATTCTGCTCGGTGGCCGCGAGGATTCCCTCAGCAACTGGTTCGACAGCTATAACGTGATTCCGGGAATCGAGATTCTCGGCTGCGTGAGCGGGGAACCCGAAAAGCTTTCCGAAGAGAACCGCAAGCACCTTCTGGGCCCCCTTTCCGACATGGAATCCATTTGCGCCCGGACTGGGTGCCGCGAGCTGCTGGTAGTGTCGAATTTTTCGGGTTATCGCGAGGATTTCGACATAAAATGGCTTGATAAGCTTGGCCTGAAGGTCTATTTGCTCATCGGGAACGGAAAAAACGGCAATTTTGCCCTCGTAGACCTCAAATATCTGCGTTAGGCTTATCCATTTTCACAAAATAGAGTTATTTTTATATCAATCATAAGTGATTGATTATAAAGGCTTTATGTTCGATTATAAACTTTTGGATATTCTTTGCTGCCCTGAAACTAGGGGGAGACTCGCTGTGGCGGATGATGCCCTCCTTTCCCTCCTGAACAAGGCTATTGCTGCCGGTACGCTCAAGAACGCCGCCGGTGAGAAAATTTCTGAACCTCTGACCGAGGCCCTCGTGAACGAGGCGGGCTCCCGAGCCTATGTCGTCCGCGATGGGATTCCTGTCCTTTTGTCTGACGAAGCTGTTCTGCTTCCCTTGGAGGGATAAATGGCTGTTACTCTGGATACCCTGAAGAAGTCCATCGGCAAGAAGAAGGTCAAGTCCATGGCCTTTGCCTGGCTTGCGGACTACGAAAATATGGCGGGTGACTCGGATAACGCGCTTGCGCGTGTCGATGCCGGCCTCATGATGTATCCGGGCGATATTCCCGGCATGCTAGTCCGTAGCAAGATCTTGTTCCAGAAGGGCAATTTCGAGGAATGCATCAAGGAATGCGAAAAGGTTCTTGAAAAGGAACCGTTCTGCCTCTCTGCGCAGAAGCGCATGGGCGAGGCCTACGAACAGCTGGGTGACGAAAACGAACGTAACAAGTGCTATCGTCGCGTCCACGATATGGACCCGCTCGATACCTTCTGGAAAGAAGAATACGAGACCGTGTCCGATGTGGCTACGGGTGTTGCCGCTGGCGTTGTTGCCGGTGCCGCCGCCGATGCGATGGGCGATGCCGATTTCTCTATGCCCGATTTGGGCGATGTTTCTCAGGAATCTGCGGAGACGCTGTCCGAGACTGCGACAGACGATGCTTCTGCACAACAGCCAGCAGAAGAGGATTCCCTCTTCTCGAAGTCCCTGGATATGGACATCGATGCTCCCGCAGAAGAGACTCCGTCCGCACAGGCTGCTTCTCCCTTCTCGTCGTTTGGCGACGAGGACGATCCGTTTGCAGCACTCGCCTCGCTTGGTGGCGAAGACAATTCCGTCGAGGAATCGGCAATGGATTCGCTCCAGCAGTCGCTGAATACGGCGCTTTCGGAATCTGGCGAAGAAGTCGGAGAGCAGGGGGACATTCCTGCTGGCGAAGAAATTTCTGGACACGATGTGGGTTCAGCATTTGCAGAAATGTTTGGCGAAGAGGACGACCTGGATTCCTTCGACGATATTCCGTCAAGCAAGGCTTCTGCTCCGGCAGAACCTGCGGAACAGGCCGAATCTGCCAGCACATCGCCGTTTGCGCAGTTTGACTTGCCGACGAGCCTGGACGACGAACCGGAACAGTCGGCAGAGGATTCTGCGAAGAACGTCTTTGGCGAAGAAGTCGAGGACAAACCGCAGTCCGTGGACAGCGCCTTTAACGATATCTTTGGCGAGGATGAACTCCCCGAAGAGAAGCCTTCGACCCCTGCAGTGCCGGAAGAGAAGGTCGACCTGGATTCCTGGAGCCCCGAACCTGCCAGCGAGGGTGGTCTTTTCGAAAAGTCCGCACCTTCCGATATGGATCTAGGATCGAACGAGGAATCGCTTGAACTCGAGGAACCCGCTGTCGAGGATAAGCCCGAAGAGACGCTTGAACTTCCGGAAGAAGACAAGATGGAAGACAAGCCCCAGAGCCTGGACAGTGCCTTTGCCGATATCTTTGGCGAAGACGAACTGCCCGAGGAACTGCCGCCCGCAAAGCCTGAAGAAAAATCCTCCGATGAGTTCGACCTTTCTAACTGGACTCCCGGTGGAGCACCTGCCGAAGAGTCGGCCGAACCGGCACAGGAAGAACTTGCTGCCGAAGAACCTGCGCTTGATTTGCCCGCAGATGAGCCGGCACTTGAGTTGCCTGCCGAAGAACCTGCGCTTGAACTGCCTGCCGAAGAACCGGACGAACCGCAACCTCTGGATAGTTCCTTTGCCGATGTCTTTGGCGAAGAGGTCAAGGATTCTACGAGTGAAGATGCTGCAAAGCAGTCGCTGGAAGGCGAGGGTATTGGTATCGACAAGGCGTTTGATGCCCTGTTTGCCGAAGAGGATGAACTTCCGGAAGAACATGCCGCTCCGGCTGCCGAAGATGGCGTTACTGATAAAGTAAATACCGAAGAAACGGCTCCGGAAACTGCCGTAGACGCTTCTGCCGAAGAAGCGTTGCCGGAATCCGAGAAAGAAGAGATTGACAAGGAAGTGGGCGATGCCATTTCGTCGCTCTTTGCAAACGGCGATGACCTGCCTGTTGAAGGTGAAAAGACTGCTGCCGCCCCGACCGAAGAAGATACGGGTGCGGAAATCGAGGAAGCCCCGCTTGCCGATGCCGCTCTTGAAGCGGATCTTGACAAGTCATTCAGCAGCCTGTTCGGTGAAGACGATGCACTTGAAGAAGATGTCGCTTCTGCTGCGCCTGCCGGCGAATCGCCTACTGAAGAAACTACTGCTGAATCTCCTGCCGGATCGTCTGAGCAGCCGGCTTCCGATTCCCAGGAACTTTCGGACAAGGATAGCCTTGCATCCGAATTCTCGGGCGCATTCAACCAGCTGTTCAATACCGATGACGATGCTCTCGATGAAAAGCCTGCACCGTCTGGAAACAAGGGTGTCGACTTCCTGATGTCGGGCGATTCCGACGATGAGGTCTCTGCCGGACTCGTTGCCGACCCGACGGCACCTCTTGGCAAGTTGCCTCCCGATATCGATGAAAGCTTGAATACTCCGACACTTGCCGAAATCTATTTCGAGCAGGGCTGTTACGACAAGGCGCGCGACATTTACAAGGACTTGGCCAGCAAGGATCCTGAAAACGAGGCTATTGCCAAGCGTCTTGCCGAAATAGAGAAGGCGTACAACGCCAAGTTCGGAGGAGATTCTAATGGCTGATCTTAGAATTGAACAGTTGCTCCGCGCCATGGTCGAAAACAAGGCTTCGGACTTGCATATCCGTTCCGGCGTTCCGCCTATTTACCGTATTAATGGCTCGTTGACTAAGTTGTTCGAAACTCGCGTCGATTCGGCCATGATGGATTCCTTCATGGACGATATCATGAATCGCGACCAGAAGCAGCGCTTCGAGACGAACAAGGAATGTGACTTTGCCGTGGGCGCCCGCGACATGGGCCGTTTCCGCGTGAACGTATTCCGCCAGCGTGGTACAATCGCTATGGTTATCCGCCATATCAAGGCGAAGATCCCTGCTTTCGAAGAACTCCATTTGCCCGAAGTCATTCGCGACATGGCGCTTACGCGTCGTGGACTTGTGCTTGTTACGGGTACGACGGGTTCGGGTAAGTCGACGACGCTTGCTTCCATGCTGGATTACATCAACCAGACGGAACCGGTGAATATCATTACGGTCGAAGACCCTATCGAATACCTGTACCGCGACAACAAGGCGATTATCTCGCAGCGTGAAATCGGCGTGGATACGCTTTCTTATGCGAACGCACTGCGTGCCGCTCTCCGTCAGGACCCGGACGTGCTCCTGGTGGGCGAAATCCGTGACCTCGAGACGATGCAGATTGCGCTTACTGCGGCCGATACGGGCCACATGGTGTTTGCTACTATCCATACGACGAATGCGACGGAAACTATCCAGCGTGTGCTTTCGATGTACCCGCCGCACCAGCACGACGAAATTCGTATCCTTCTTTCTGAAGTACTTGCGGGAATCATTTCGCTGCGTCTGTTGCCGACTGCCGATGGCAAGGGCCGTGTGCCTGCTGCCGAAGTGCTCGTGAATACGGCTGCCATCAAGGAATACATCCGCGATAAGGATAAGCTTTCGATGGTGGAACATGCCATTGCCGAAGGCCACATGCAGTATCGCAGCCAGACGTTCGACCAGGCTCTGCTCGAACTCTACAGGACAGAACAGATTTCGCTGGAAACAGCCATGAATGCCGCCACGAACAAGGACGATTTCGACCTCAAGATTCGCGGTATTTCTGGCACATCCGACCGCGGCTGGATGTAGTTTTCTTTTCCCGCATTTTTTTAAGGCTCTTGAAGTATGTTTGCTTCAAGAGCAGTTTTGTTCGCTCACACAATCACTTCGTTCCAGTGTTCGCTTAACGAAACGGCTCTCTATGCAAAAAAAGAAAAGAGTGTATCTAAAAAGGAATGTACGTTGCAGGGAAAATGTTGTTTGTCTGCCCTGCGAAGCCCTTGTGATTGTTAATCCCTACGGGCTTCGCGAAAGTCGGGTAATTAATTAAACGGCTATAGATGTTGGAAATGTTTGCTTCAAGAGCCGTTTTATTTCAATGCGGGCATTTTTCGTACACGAACGGATTGTGGTCGCCCTGTACCTTGAAGATGCGGCGGTCGCGTTCGCATTCCTTTTCGGTGACGGGGTACATCTTGTCCCAGGCTTCGAAGAGTTTGCGGTCCTGGTTCGATAGCTTCACGCCATACGTCTTTTCCATGTAGAAACTTGCGCGCGCGATGATCCCACGGGCTTCTTCGCGGGGCTGCGCCTTTTTTTCCTTAAAGTCGACGATGGTCTTGCAGCCGCCGTACATCGGTTCTGGATTGTTGGTCCACTGGCTATACATGAAGTTGTTGCGGTCCCCGTTCACCTCGCCGATGGCGGGGTAGAGGTTGTGCATGTCGCCTTCCATCAGTTTGAACGTGGTGTCGTTCGCGCTGCAGTTCTTGCGACCGCCGTCCTTCCAGCAGGGCAGAAAGTGCCCCATGTTGTGGGCGGTTACCATGTGTTCCCACTCGATGCGTTCTGCCCGCTTGTAGCTTTTGCGGTTCGGGTTTTCGCGCGGCTTGAAATCGCAGCTGCTAAAGTCGACGTTCTTCTTGTCGTCGTATTTGCATCCGCAGTAAAGCGTCTCTTGCAAATCGCCGTAATATACGCGCCGCAGCTGTTTGCTTGCATCGCGGTAGTTGTAATGGTGGGGTGCTGCTGTCGGGTCTACGCGCGCTTCGGAAAATGTTGCGAAAAGCGCAATCAGGGAAAGCGAAAAAATGACGGCTCGGCGCATTGGCTTGAAAGCGTTAAACATATAGGCAATAAGGTTTGTAAAGAGGTTTCTTGAAAGTATAGTAACTATATTTGGCGCATGCAATTTGCCGGTATGGAATATCTGGAATCGCGCCTGATGTTTGGGATGGTTCCCGGGCTCGAATCGACGCGTGCGCTTTGCGATGCTCTCGGTAATCCCGAAAAAAAGTTCAAGTCTATCCATGTGGTGGGTACGAACGGGAAGGGGTCTACGAGTTACTATCTGGCAGGCATCCTTAAGGCGCACGGGCTCAAGACGGGCCTGTATGTAAGCCCGCACCTGGTGAACTTGCGGGAACGAATCCGCGTAGATGATATCCCGATTCCGGCAGAAGATTTGGACCGCTTGCTACTAAAGGTGAAGGCTGCCGCAGATTCCGTGTCGGCGGGGCGTGTTGCCGCCGGTGCATCTCCGGTTGAGCCCACGTTTTTTGAAGTCCTTACGCTGGTAGCGTTCCTCTACTATGCGGAACAAAAGATTGATGTCGCTGTGCTTGAGGCTGGCATGGGCGGCAGGCTCGACAGCACCGCTGTTGCCGGCGGCGAGATTGCCGTCGTTACAAGCATCGGGCTCGAACACACTGAAGTCCTCGGGCCTACGGAATCGGCAATCCTCCGCGAGAAGATGGGCGTTGTCGGTGAATCGCGCGAACGCGCCGCCGGGAAGCGCTTCGTTCTGGGCGGGCTTTCAAAGACGCTTCTCGACGAAGCGCTTGAGCATGCCGCCCAGCTCGGCTGTAAGTGTATCGTTCCCGAAATCCGCGAAGACATTGTGCTCCCGAACCTCGGGCACCATTACATCGAAAATGCGAGCCTTTCGCTGGCGGCAGCCGCGCAGTTTATAGACGGCGCGCAGTTTGCAACCGCCGCGCAGTTTAAATACGACGATGCCCTCGCGCTTAAGACTCTCGCGACCCGCTCGTGGGCGGGGCGCATGCAGGCGCTCATGGGCCCAGACGGCAAGGCGCGTATCATTCTGGACGGGGCTCACAATTCGCATGCCGTTCGCCGCCTGGTGGAAACCTTGGACAAGTATTACCCGGGGAAAAAGTTCCACTGCCTGTTCGGCGCCCTCAAGGACAAGGATGTAGGGGAGATGCTCAAGCTCATGGCGCCTCATGTCGCCTGCTGGCATATTACAAAGACGCCTTACCCGCGCTTCCGTGAACTTGTTGACTTGCGTAGCGAAATGCAGGCGCTTGGCCTTCCGGTATCAAGCGAAGGCGAACTTTCCCGCAGTTATCTGGACCAGGTGCTGGCTGCGCGCGACAGTTCGGCTGGCACAATGGACGGCAATGCAGATGCCCCGCTCCTGATAACGGGTAGCCTCTATATGCTTGGTGCCTGCATAGAACTTCTGAAAGATGACTTTGCGGAACTGGAGTTTTTCCGCGGGCTCGAACCCACGACAAACGAACACCGCTGACCGGCGCAAAAATGCGTCACATTTAGCGAACGACGGATTCTACGGTTCCGTCCTTGAACCTTGTGCGCAGGGTATCGCCGGACTTTAGCTGGGCAGCGTTCCTTACGAACTTTCCGCTTGCATCAAGCGTGAGCGTATAGCCCTTCGCAATGATGTTCTGCGGGTCTACGCCCTTGACCTTTGTCTCGATGAGTTCAAAACGCGTTTTCGCGAGGTCAAGAATCTTTCGCGACCCCTGCTTCAAGCCTTCCGCATTGCGGTCGACCCGTGCGAATTCATCGCGCAGTACGAACCGTGTGTCTTTCTGGAGGTTGGCGCGGATAAGGGCGTGCCTTGTCTTTTCGGCCTGGATGCGTGCGGAAACCTTTTGGCTTAGCCGTAGCCCTGCACTGTTCAGTTGCTGAGTGCAGTTGGCAAGCGTGAGCCTTGTGGCGTTTGCAATTTCCTTTGCGGTCTCTATAAGCTTGCTCCAGCTTTCCTGTGCAATTTCGACAATGCGCTTGGCACAGTCTGTGGGCGTAATGCAGTAGACTCCTGCTACCTCGTCGAGCAGGCTTCGGTCAATTTCGTGCCCGATGCCCGTGAACACCGGAATGGGGTAGTTCGCTACCGCACGGCAGAGCGCTTCGCTGTCAAAATAGTTCAGGTCCGTTTTCGCACCGCCCCCGCGCACAATGCACACGATGTCAATTTCGTCGTTGTCACGCAGGGTTTCAAGTGCATTGAGTATGCTTGCTTCTGTAGAGTTCCCCTGCATGGTGGCAAATACGGGCACGACCCTGAACTTGAAGGGCGAAGCGTCGAGCCTTGTAGTAAAATCCTTGTAGGCCGCGGTGTTTTCGCCGGTAATGAGCCCTATGCACAATGGCATCAGGGGCAGGGGGAGCATCTTGTTCTTTTCGAGCAGGCCTTCGCTTGCAAGCCTTTTCAAGATGGCCATGCGCGTGAGGGCGAGTTCTCCGAGTGTATAGACCGGGTCGATGTCGAGGATCTTTGCCTGCAGTTTTCCGCTCGGGATATAGACTTCGGCCTTGATCTGGAAACAGACCTTGAGTTGCTCCTTGATGGCAAACGGCGTTGCCGCATTTTCAGTTTTTGCGCGGAGGGCTGCAAACTGGCCGGCGAAGCAGGTGAGGTCTACGGTCGCGATGGGCTTGACATTGCCTTCTTCGAAGTCCGCGATGCTGATGTAGACGACTTTGCCCTTTTCTATGAGGCGCGTGATTACCCCGTGCACCCAAACTGCCGGCGTTTCGGCAAGCTTGTTCCGGATAGACGTCATGTATTGCATGACTGAGAATGTGCGAACGGGCTGGTCCATGGTGTAAAGAAGAATAGTAAAATTTGTGATAAGTTGAAAAAAGAAATTTCAGGAAAATCTTCCATTTGCGATGTAAATTCGCTTTTACAACAAAATGATGGGAGGGATGGAGTAAATCTAAATTAATAGTTTATATTTATTATATGAGAATTTATAATGAAGTAAAGAAATTTTTGATTTGTATTATAATAAGTGGTCTTTGTTTGGCAACTCAATCTTTTGCCATAATCGTTGAGTTTAAGGATGAGCAAATTAATAATTCTTCAATGCTGGCTCTTCGAATGAGAGTTGTTAATGAAAGCAGTGTTACGCATAAGAATGTAAAACTGCGCTATATTTTCTCGTATAATGTTGATAAACAAGTTGTTTTGGATTCTGGATATACGGCTGGAGCACATGTGACTCTTCAAATGGTGAATGATTCACTTGGATATATAGAAATTTCAATAGATTCGATTAATCAAGGCTATTTCCCAAATAGTTCTGGCTTTTATCAAGGACTTCACTATTCAGATTGGAGCGAAATAGGGAAACAGAGTCATCCAAGTTATAAGGGGAAATATAGTTTTGTAGAAAATGAGAATATTCTAGTGTATGAACATGGCTCCTTGATTTATGGAAATGAAAATATTTTGCCTAAGCCTAGATTAAAATTAAAAATTATTGGTTTTCAGCCAGAAGGAAATGCTTGGCTGGAAATAAAAAATTTTGAAAAGGATAAAATTTCTCTAGAGAATATAACGATTACAGGAAAAGATTCTGTGGAACATGCGCTGGGATTTGTTTCTCTAGATTCTATGGGTATTCTTCGTATTTGTAAAAATGATTCTGCGTGTTATGGTGCTGACAATAAAATTATTTTGCCTGATTTTGCGTGGGGGCGCATTGGTGAGGCTTTGTTGAAAAAAGATTCGATTTTGCTTTCGTATGTGCCTTGGGGTGATGAGGGCGAGTTTGCAGAAAAGGCTGTTGCTGCCGGGATTTGGAAAAATGTTGAGGATTTTTTTCCGTCATCTATGTGGGTGGAATTTTATCCAGTAGAGTATAAAAAAAATGTATTCTTTCGTATATGTGAAAATTCGAGCGGAAAACAAACTAATGATTGGTTTAGCTTTACAGATAGAGACAAGCCTATTTCGAATCAAAAAATTCCATTACCAATAAAATTATCAATGAATAAACCTCAAAATTACAGATTGACAGAGAATGATTCGGCAAAATTTGAGTGGTTGCCTGTAGAGCGTGCTTCTAAATATAGAATTGTTATACGAGATTCTGAGAAACAAATCATCTATGAAGAGGAAACGGAAAAAACGTCTGTTAAGGTGTCTTTGTCGGATGGAAACTATTCTTGGCTTGTATATTGTGGAGAGTATATAGATGGGGATGGAGATATTCTAATAAATGGAAGAGATGATGGATTTGTTGATGAACAGAATATGTTGTTGCTTTCTAAAAATATAGATTTAAATACATGGGGGGCTTTGGCTATTGATACGATAAAGGGATATAAGGATTCAAAATTTCTTTTCTTGGGGTATGGTCAAGATGCTCTTGAGTATAAGTGGGATGCCATTCATGCAGATATGCCAGAAGCAAGCAATGCTTATCGATGTTGGCTAGTTGCTGCACAAATAATGAATCATGTTTATGGAGGCAATGTTACTCAAGATGAAATATTGTTTGCGACTCGTTTTAATAATGATGAACCTCTTGTTTCTCCTTTTTTCCCCATAGGAGCAGATTCTGTAGATAGATTAAAAGCCCTTAGATTTGCGTTACAGACGGACAGCATAACTCAGTATGGGGGAACCCCGTCATATAGTATTGTAAAAAAAGAGATAGATCAAGGTCGGCCTATATATGTTTCGTCTGTTTATTGGTCTGGTAGCGATTCTAAATATAAGGATCATGCGATGGTTATTTATGGGTATGTTGGAAAATCAGATAATTATGCTTTTTTATATGCATTCGGTAATAATTATGGCTTTTTAACAAATTCTGTGGGGAAAACGGATTCGATTTCAGAATATCTTTTGGTAAAAGCAACAAAAGGCTCCGTTGCAATGCATGATTCTAGATTGGATATGGATTCTGATGGTGATGGTATTACGGATTTTGATGAAATTGAAAGATTTGGTACAAATCCTTATAGCATTGATTCGGATGGGGATGGAATGGATGATAAAAAGGAAATTTTTGACTACACTATCAAATCCAAATATGATAAAAAAATAGATATGACGTTCCCTGATCGTGCACAGACTGTTATGTCTAAAATCGCAAAAAAATCAAATGAAGATGGTGATGAATTTCGGAAAGAATCTGATAATGATGACAATGGTGATGGAATTAATGATGGCTTAGAAGGAAACGTGAATTTTCAAATAGATAATATGGATGTCCCATTAGATTACACTCTTTTTGCAAGAAGTCATCTTGTGTTAAATGATGGTGTTAAATGCTTTGATTTAGACGTCAAAAATAATATATTATGTCGAGTTGGAGTTGGGGGGGGGAATAATTTTTCATATAACTCGCAACAAACATTCTTTTTGATGGGAGTCAATTCGCGTATAGGTAATGCTGATGTTCGACTTCCTATTCTTGAGTCTGGACGGGCATTCTTGCGTAATTCTGCAATTATTCAAGGCGACTTGAATTTGCATATTCTTACTGCGGGAACGCAACCACATACTGTAGCTGAACTCGGTCAGGACGAACCATATTTGGTAAGGCAAAGTAATGTGTTGATTGGTGGAAATATTAATTTAAAATATTACGAATATTATGGAAGTAACGATGACTGGAAAGGAAATTACCAGTGCAATTTGTCGAAATTTTATGATGTGCCCAATATGGGAAACAAGAGTGTTGATGGAGGTTCTTTCTTATTGACAAACGGTGCTTCGTATAGTTCATTGAAGATTCAAGGTAATTCAAGGTTGATAATTCCTCCAGGGGAGTTTTACATTGATTCCCTCTTGCAAATAGAATCGGGAACAAGAATAGAATTCTTGAATCCTGGAGAATCTTCAATTATTCATTTGAATGGCAAATTAATTTGGCGCCCACAAAATGATATTTCCTTGTCGGATGCCGCTTATTGGACAAATGTAGCAAGAGGCTTTAAATTGATTCAGCATTCTTCGGAATACATGCTTATTGAAGGTTTTTTTGGTGGAACGATTTATGCTCCGTTATCAGAGTTGATATTGGGACAGGTTAATAAAAAAATTTATGGAAGATTCCTTGCGAAGGATATTACAGTTCATCAATATGCAGAAGTATTTCGTGTGGATTATGATCCTATTTCGGAACAATCGTATGCAATAAGGAGTCTAAAATGAAAAAATGTTTAGCATTGCTTTTGTCTTTATTCTCGTTATGTTTGGCTGAACAAAAGTCAATCTTTGTGCAAGTGCCTCCAATGCGAAACTGGATTGCCGATGCTCCAGTTATAATTGATAATGAAGATGGAATTGCTCGTCAGATGCAAGATGCTGGTGGTAATGGCTGGTATAGTTATTCGTGGAGTATAGAGAATATTCCAGATGAATTTTTTATTTATTCTGCCATAGATAAATTATTTCAACATCCCATCGGAGTGCGTAGTTATGATAGCGACGGTGAACAGGTCCCAATTATGTTTAAGTCGCTTGTAGAATCCTTTCCTGAAAATGATTCTTTTTGGTATATACTTGATAGTGCATGTTGGAATGATAAAAATGATGGCGGTCTTTATACCATTGATATGCGTGGGAGAGAAGTGTGCTATGGAAACGATTATCTTGCTGATGGTTCTACGGTTTTGTATGTTCTTGTTCCTGATTATAAGGAATGGATTGATGAAACTCCTGTTGTAGTTGATTCTGCAAATCACGATTATCGAAAGGTTATGTTTCCAGATAAGGATAGCTATGCAGGATGGTTTTATTACAAATGGGAAGATGATGAATGGGTTCCTGAGAACCTGCTTATTTATGCCCAAAGTGATAGTTTGCTGGAACGCCCAATAGGCTTGAATGGGTTTGCTTATGGAGAGACTGTATTGCAGTCGCTCTCGCTTGGCTGGAGAACGCTGTACTTTTATCCAGATATGAATTATGAGTGTGAACCGCAGTGCTGTGGTGAACGTGAAATAAAGCGAATCTCTAGATATGATATAAGAAATTATTGTTCGTTACAGTGGCACTGCTTGAAAGACGATTTTAAACCTTCCTATTACTTCTATTTTGAACCATCTGCGGTTGTTTTTTCTGTCTATGATAGAAATGATTCGCTTGTTGTGCCGGAACACCAATCGGTTGATTCTACAGAAATTGTGTATACAGACGGAAAAACAGTGGTTCTTGGAAATAAAATTCCATTGGCTGATGGTGATTATGTTTTAAAGTATTCCTTTTATCGTTATGGAACAGTTGTTGATGGACGGTTTAAATTTGCTGTGAAGAATGGCGAAAGAGTTGACCAGTCCGGAGTTTATGCAACGAGGAATATATCGCAATCCAATGTTCTGGTGTCTGGACGGAAGTTGCTTATTTCCGATAAAAATCATGACGAATATGCTGTTTTTAATCCGATGGGAACAATTATTGCTCGCGGGATGACTGAGGGGACTGTTTCTATACCGCTATTTGCTTCAGGATTGTATTTGGTCAGGATTGGTGGAGAAATTAGACGGATATTTGTGAAATGATTCCCAGGATTATTAAATAATTTACGAATAGTACTGATCTGTTTTACATATTTTGTATAGATTATATAGGAAATTGTCATGGATCGCTTATTTTTTGTTGCCTTGACCTGTGCCACAATGCTTGTTGTCTGTGGTGATAATAGTAACAACCCTGCTTCGGGCGGGGAAGATTCTCCGTCTACACCGTTTGGGGGCTCGTCCCGCTATGGGACCATGATGGGATGCGCGTGATGGTCAGACCCATAAGACTATTCAGAATGACGACCAGATCTGGATGGCCGAAAACCTCAGGTACGAAGTTCCTACTGGGAACAGTGCGTTCTATGAGAATAATCCCAATTCGAAGTACGGGCGTCTATACACTTGGGCTGGTGCCGTAGGCAAAACAAATGATGAATGCGGTTTCGGGCACCTTTGCGAACTTTCTGGTAGGGTGCAGGGCGCATGCCCCACGGGTTGGCACCTTCCTTCGAGGGAAGAACTCGAGATGCTTGTCGCTGCGGTCGGTGATACTTCCGATGCGGGCACTAAGCTCAAGTCCAAGAGTGGGTGGGACTCCGAAGGCAATGGAACCGATGAATTTGGGTTCTCCATGGTCCCGGCGGGCTATATCGGGCTTGACGAAACGGATATTCCATCCGCTGCGTTAAAGATGAGTAAAATTTTTATTACTTGTTTTTGATAAATTATTAAAAAAGAGCGTAAGAAAAGTATTTACTTATATGTGATGGCCTGTTCGCAGGCCTCTTTGTTATATTTATTCACGATTGGTTTAACCTTATAAGGAGTATTCGATGAAATACAGAATTTTTGCAGCGGGCCTAGCCGTTACGGCGCTCGCATTCCTGTCCGGCTGTGCTGGTAGCGTAAACGCCTCCAAGTCGATTGAATTTGCCGACGCCAACAAGACTATTGCCGAAGAGGTGAAGGCTGACGCCTCCCAGATGGAATCGGCTAACGCAAAGCTTGATTCTGCAAAGGCCTTGCAGGCCGATGGCGAAGAAGAGGAAGCTGCCGCCCTCGCTGAACAGAGCACCCTTGAATACAGGCTTGCTGTTGCAAACGCTGAACGCGATGCCGCCAAGAAGGAAGACGAACGTGTCGAAAAGGAACTTCGTGGTGATGTCGAAAGAAAACTCATTTACCAGAGCATCCTTGATAAGGAAGTTAAGAATGGAGGGGCCAAGTAATGAAGATGAAGAATTTGTTTGCCATTAGCGCATTTGCCGCTTCTTTCTGCTTTGCTGCAGAAGAGACTGCCCCGGCTGCCGAGGCCGCCGAAGTTGCTGAACCGAGTGCTGTTGAGACCTGCAAGGCCTCGATCGATGCCGCCTCCAAGGACATTCCTGCGAACGCCATTGCGGCAAAGTATTCCCTTGCCGCTGCCAAGGCGACTCTTGCCGATTTGGATGCCGCCAATAACGACGATCCGGAATCTGAAAAGACCGCGGCCCTTGCCGCCAAGTGCGATATCTATGCAAAGATTATTGCTGCTCAGGTTGAAACCCAGAAGCTGCGCAACCATACCGCCGAGAACTGGGAAAAGCGTGCCGCCACGGCCCGCTCCATCGAAGCTATCCAGGAACAGATTGGCCAGGCCCGTAGCGGTAAGGTGAACGACCTCGAAGCCGAAAAGGCCAAGATGAAGGACCAGGAAGCCCGCCTCCAGGCCGAAATGCAGCAGAATCAGGAAAAGTTCCAGGCTGAAGCTGCCGCCAAGGAAGCCGCCCTCAAGGCTGCCAACGAACGCGAAGCCAACCTCCAGAAGCAGCAGGCCGACTTGCAGAAGCAACAGGCTGACCTGCAGAAGCAGCTCGAGGCCGAAAAGAAGGCCCTCGCTGAGGAACGCGCCAAGGCCGAAGCCCGCCAGGCCGAAGCCATGAACAAGCTGAACGAACTCCAGTCCAAGCTCATCCAGGTGACGAAGGACGCCCGCGGTATTATCCTGTCCATGTCCGACATCCTGTTCGACGTGAACAAGGCTTCCCTCAAGGCCGACCTCAAGACGAGCCTTGCTAAGGTTGCCGGTATCCTTTCTGTGTACCAGCAGTTCAACGTCTCCATCGAAGGTAACACCGACAACACGGGTTCCGAAGAGCACAACATGAAGCTCTCGCAGCAGCGTGCCGACAACGTGATGAAGTTCCTCGTGGACCAGGGAATTGACGCTAGCCGCCTTACCGCCAAGGGTCTCGGCATGAGCATGCCGATTGCCGACAACAAGACGAAGGAAGGCCGCCAGAAGAACCGCCGCGTGGACCTCGTCATTCAGGACAAGGCCCTGCAGCAGAACGCCGAACCGGCAGCAGCACCTGCTGAACCGGCCGCCGCTCCGGCAGCAGCTCCTGAGGCTAAGTAACCGATGGCAAAGACCGTCACCGCCATGGAGGCGAGGCAGAATTTCGGCAACTTGCTGAATCAGGTCTCGCTCTCGCAAGAAGAAATCGTGATTGAGCGTGCGGGCAAGCCGCTCGCGCGTCTCGTGAACGTTTCCTCTGCGCGTTCCGGCGGTGAACTGGACTTCCGCGATATCGGCAAGCTTCCGAACGGTATATGGGAGGAGCGCTAGGTTGCGGGCATCCCGAGGCCGGCCCCTTGCCATTTCACCCGAAACTTTGTATATTCTATAGCATGAGAAAGATCCTTAACCTTCGACTTCTACTTTGCATCGCGCACGGAGCGAGGTTTTAGGCTATTTCATTTTGAATAGGAATTAACTTAAAGGGCCCGCTTCCGTGACGAAGCGGGTTCTTTTTTATGGCAAAATGCTATTTTTGAACAGGAAAAAGAACTTTGCGGCGCATGGAAGCCGGCAAGGAGATAAAAAATGAACGAGAATAACGCAAGACAACCCTTCTTTTACGATGTCACCCTGCGTGACGGCAACCAGGCGCTCCCGAAGCCCTGGAACAACGCCCAGAAAAAGGACGTTTACCTGCAGCTGCTCAAACTCGGCGTGCAGGGTGCCGAAGTCGGCTTCCCGGCTTCGTCCGAGATGGATTTTGAATCGTGCAAGGAACTGGCGCAGCTCACCGCGAAGATGGCCGAGGAAGGCGACGAGGTGGCAAAGCGCGTGGTTGTCTCGGGCCTGGCCCGCTGTGTGGAAAGTGATATCCAGCGCTGCTGGGAGGCGGTTCAGTTTGCGCCGCACCCGCGAATCCATATCTTCCTTGCGACAAGCCAGCTCTCGATGGAGCACGTGTTGCACCTGACCCCTGAACAGGTCAAGGAAAAGGCGGTTCACTGCGTGAAGTTTGCGAAGTCGCTCGTGGGCGACAAGGGCGATGTGGAATTCAGTGCCGAGCATTTCGGTGACTGCCTCGAGAACATGGATTTTGTGATTGACGTGCTGAAGGCCGTGGTCGAAGCCGGTGCGACGACCATCAACCTGCCGAACACGGTGGAACGCTACCGCCCGTTGCTGTACGTGAACCAGATCAAGCAGGTGTACGAGGCGCTGCCGAAGGACATCACGATTTCGGTGCACTGCCACAACGACCTGGGCATGGCGACTGCCGCCACGGTCGAAAGTTTCTTTGTTGGCGCAACCCAGCTGGAAGTTGCCCTGAACGGCCTGGGTGAACGCTGCGGCAACACGAACTTCTACGAAGTCGCGGTCGCTCTGCACAATTCCGGCGTAGAGACCGGCCTGCACATGGAACGCATTTACGAAACGGCCATCTTGATTTCCCAGTGGTCGGGTATCAGCATTTACTCCCGCGCTCCGCTGATCGGTGCCGAAGCCATCGTGCACCGTAGCGGCATCCACCAGGATGGCGCCTCCAAGACGAAGGACATGAAGAAGGGCGCCTACCGCCCCATCGACTACTCCATCATCGGCCGCCACCAGAACGACGCCCTGAGCTTCACGAGCCAGAGCGGGCGTACCGCCGTGTACGAGATTATCACGAAGTTCGGCTACAAGATGACGCTCGCCGAAGCCGCCGAACTGCAGCCGGTGTTGAAGGCCTGCAGCGAAAAGGAAGGCGAACTCAGCGCCGAACGCGTGCTGGACGTGTTCCGCGAGCAGCGCGTGAACGTGAACGGCCGCCTGGTGTTCAACAACATCGAGGTCATCCCCGACGAGAACCGCTTCATTTTCCACTTCAAGAAGGACGGCGAACCGCTGGTGAGGTCCATTACGGCGGAAGGCCCGATCGAGGCCGCCCTCATGCTCATGCGCGAAATCGGCATGCCGGTGGAACTCGTCAAATACCGCCAGCTCGTGGTGCCCGAGAAGGACAAGCTGTGGGCGGGCCGCGGGCTTAGCCGCGTGCAGCTGAAGGCGAACGGAGCCGAGGTGGAAGGTCGCGGCGTCTCTAGCGATACGCTCAAGGCCAACATGCGCGCCATCTTCGGCGGCGTGAACCTCTTGTACAAGAAATAATCCGGAGTCTCCATGCTCGAACAACTGAAACGCCCATTTAAAAAGCACTACGAAAAGTACCGTTCCAAGGTGGAAGGCTTTGTAGGGCCGGTCAAGGAATCGGCGTCGAAGTTGCTCGCGATGATCCCGAAGGGGGAGGCTTTCGCGGGTTCCGAAGATTTGGGCCAGGAATCCGATGGTTCCACTTCCGGCGGCAAGCCCGGATTGCTTGCCAAACTCAAGAGTTTCAAGCAGTCGCTCAAGGGCCTTTCCGATTTCCAGAAGTTGATTCTCCTGACGATTGCAGTCGTGCTCCCTGCGGGCATCCTCATCGCGGTGGCGCTCGCAAGCATGCTGAAACGCAAGAAGTAGTTTTTTTGTTGTAAAGAGGAGGAGAAATGGTGAAATCAATTTTAAGGTTGTCTCCGTGGAATTTGCTGGCCTTGGTCGGTGCTTTTGCCTGCACAATGCTTGTCTCTTGCGGAGACGATGAAAGCGATGTCTTCCTGGCGCGCCCTAAAGCGGATTCGTCTGATGTTTCGTCTTCTTCCACCCAATCATCCTCGTCTTCGGACAGGTATTCTTCGAGTGTGAGGTCTTCTTCGTCGGTCACACCGCAGTCGAGCTCAAGCGAGACAAGGGTGTCTAGTAGCAGTTCCGAAATTTCTTCTAGTTCGTATAGCAGTAGTATAAGCGTGGCTTATGTGGAACCTTGTAGAGGCGAGGGCTTTGACGATTGCGAATATGGAACTTTGATTGATGACCGTGATGGACAATCCTACAAGACCGTGAAAATTGGTGATGTGTGGTGGATGGCCGAGAATCTGAATTTTGCTTATTTGTGGCCGACCGCTAATTTGGATTCCTCCAGTTTCTGTTATGAAAATGATTTTTCGAATTGTGAGGAATATGGTCGCTTGTATATGTGGAGTGCCGCGATGGACAGTGCTGCTGTTTATAGCGATGACGGCATAGGATGCGGGTATATTCACGGTTGCAATCCCGCTGAGAGGGTGCAGGGTGTTTGCCCTCAGGGTTGGCATGTGCCTACACGGACGGAATTTAATGTTCTTTATGAATCCGTAGGCGGTAAGGATGCTAAGCGAAAATTGATGACTGTCGATGAATGGAGCAGTTGCGGTACTGGGTGTACTGATGCTTACGGATTCTCTGTTCGACCTGCAGGTCTCTTTAATGACAGCCTCACATACTACAAATACTTGGGCGATAATGCGCTGTTTTGGAGTTCTACTCCGGTACAAAATGGAAATTCAACCTCTACTGCCTTTTATTTGTACCTTAATTTCTACGCGGGATTTAGTTACTACGACGATGATGGCGCTAATCGCGCGTACTCCGTTCGTTGCATTAAGGACGAGGACTAATGCTTTCTTCCCGCTTGCCTAAAGATCTTTCTCCGTCGCCGTTCTTTGCCGAACTGGAACGCGCAAAGGCGAGTGCGAAAAAGGATGCTGCCGAGGGTGGGCTCCCGTTCATCGACATGACGGTAAGTTCGCCAGTAAAGGCGGGCTTGCCGATTGACATGGATGTAGCGGTGGAGGAATCTCGCAAGGATTTCGGTTGCTGGAATCCGGATGCGGCGGGCTGGAAGTCTGCGCGCGAGGCGGTGGTGGAATATTACCGCGAACGTGGTGGCAACTTTGATGCGGGCCAGATTATCCTTACCGCGAGTACGAGCGAGGCCTATAGCGTCTTGTTCAAGGCATTCTGCGACCCGGGCGACGTAATCCTCACGCCGATGCCGGGCTACCCGCTGCTTGATACGCTAGCGCAGCTAGAACATTTGGAATGTGCACCGTACTTTTTAAGTCTTAAACGGGAGAATAAAAAAAAGATCCCCGCCTGCGCGGGGATGACATCGGGCGTGGATTTTCGATTCATACTCGATACCGACAGCCTGCTGGCTGCTCCCGAGAAAGCGAAAATTCTGCTGCTCGTTTCACCGCATAATCCGACGGGCCATTGCATCTCGCGCGAGGAATGGAACGAAGCGGTCCGTTTCTGTGAAGAGAACAATTTGATTCTCGTGGTGGACGAAGTTTTTGGCGACTATGCTTTCTCTGACAAAGTAAAGCGCAGTTGGGAGTATGGGTCCTATCGCATCGACGAAGCCTCTCTTCAGGAAGACTCTGCGAATTCTGATGGTCCCAAGTGCCCCATTTTCTGGCTGAACGGCCTCAGCAAGGCTGTGGGTTCTCCGCAACTCAAATTGGGCTGGATGGCATTCTATGCCCCGCGAGAACAGTTCGAACCTATCCGTGCGGCCCTCGAGTTTGTGGAAGATGCGTACCTGAGTGTATCCGCTCCGGCACAGGCGCTGGGGACTTCGCTCCTCAAACAGTCTGCCGCCTACGAGGCCCGCGTCAAGGAACGCCTGCAGCAAAACTGGCAGACCCTGCGTGAATCCTTCCCGGCAAAGTACTGCCCTGAGGTTCTCGGCGGCTGGTATGCGGTTATCCGCCTGGGGGAGGATGACGAGGAACTCACGTTCCGCCTGCTTCGTGAAAAGCATGTGCTGGTGCAGCCCGGGTTCTTCTTCGACTTCGATGAAGACGGCTGGGTCGTGATCTCGCTCCTGCAGGAACCGTCGCTGTTTAAGGAAGCGGTGGAGAGAATTTTGTATATTACACGCGGAAATTGAACAGGTTTTATCGTGGCTGACAAGAAAAAGATTTTGCTCATCAACTGGCGCGACATCAAGAACCCGGAAGCGGGCGGCGCCGAACTGTACTTTCACGAGATTTTCAAGCGCATCAACGCCCGCAACTACGAGGTGACCGTCCTTTCGCATAGCGTGAAGGGCCTGCCTGCCGAAGAAGTGGTCGACGGCATGCGCACCATCCGCACGGGCAACAAGTTCCTGTTCAACTACACGGCGCACCGCTATGCCCGCAAGCATCAGCACGAATACGACCTCATCGTGGAAGACCTGAATAAGATTCCGTTCTTCACGCCTTGCAACACGAAGGTCAAGCGCCTCCACATGGTGATGCATTTTTTCCGCAAGTCGATTTTCCGCGAGGCGTTCTTCCCGATGGCGCTTTACGTGTACCTGATGGAACGTGCTGTGGCGCTCTTCTACAAGAACGAGAACTTCCTCGCCATTTCGCAGAGCACTGCCGACGAGATTGTCGACATGGGCATCAAGGCCAAGTGGATCGAGGTGGTGGAGCCGGGCATCGATACGGAGTACTTCCACCCGACCGAAAAGAAGGCTGACCCTCCGGTGATTTCTTATGTGGGGCGCCTCATGAAGTACAAGAATGCGCAGTTTGTTATCAACGCCATGCCGCGCCTCCGCGAACTGGTACCGGGCATAGTGCTCGAAGTTGCCGGTGGTGGCGACTACCGCGGCGAGCTTGAAAAGCTGGTGGACAAGCTTGGCGTGCGTGACTCCGTAAAGTTCCTCGGGCGCGTTTCCGAAGACGAAAAACGTGACCTCCTGAGCAGGTCTTCGCTGTTCATCAACCCCTCCTTCAAGGAAGGCTGGGGCATCAATAACATCGAGGCGAACCTCTGCGGCACGATTTCGATGAGCAACAACGTCGCTGGCCTCAAGGATTCCGTGGTGGACGGCGTGACTGGCCTCCTGTATGAGAACGACGACCCCGAGGGCTTCTGCCAGAAGGCTGCGGCCGTGTTGCACGACAGGAACCGCCTCTCCGAGCTCGAACACAACGCCTGCGAGCGCGCCTTGACCATGAGCTGGGACGCTATGGCCGAAAAAATGGAAAAAGTTATTGAAAAAGCGCTGAATTAGCGATTTTTGACAGAAAATTTTGTTAAATTTCCGCGCGTGATTGCCCCTTGCGGTTTATCGTTGCGGCGAAAACTGCCTTGCTCCAATTTCCTGAGCCGGACTAGGTCCGCTGGATAGGAGCCCTCCTGGCCGTCAAGCTTCCATAGAAGCGCTATTAAGATGGCCCTAAACAACACACACATGCAATCACCCCTTCGGCGGGTCTTTTCCAGCCTTCCGATGTGGCCAACCCTTACTTATGAGGTGCCCAGATGGAAAACTACATCGCAATTGCTCTGTCGCTCGTCGCAGTGATTTTGAGCATCGTTATCCTGACTAAGGTTAACAAGATTCTCGACAATCTCCATACTCCGATTGTTAAAAAGCTCACCCCGGACATGAACTTGAAGCCGAATTCCCGCCGCCCCGTCGGTGCCCAGGAAATGGCTCAGCGCGGTGACCGTAATAACAAGGACCATGGCAAGGATCGTCAGAATAATAAGGACGCTCGCGGTGACAAGCAGGCCCAGCCTGCCCAGAATCGTGACCGCAACGAACAGCGCTCTGATCGTGGCCAGCGCCGTGACCGCCGTGAAGGCCGTCCCGACCGTCCGCGCCGCGAATTCAATAAGCCGGCCGAAGCTACTGCTCCTGCAGCTGCCGAAGCCCGCCGCCCGCTCGCTCCGCGTATCCCGGTTGAAACCCCGGCTGCCCCCGCAGTCGAGGCCGCTCCCGCTGTTGCCGCTCCTGCCGCTGCTGAAGTTGCCCCGGTCGAAACGACTTTCGACCCGAGCAAGGTCCGCTATGGCCGCCGCAACGTGATCAAGAAGGCTCCCGAACTCGCTGACGAAGCCTAATTCCGCGGAAAATTGCGAAATTAAAAATCCCTCGGCTCTGCCGAGGGGTTTTTAATTTATATGTGCCTAGGACTCGCGTGTCATGTTCACGCTTTTTGAACCTGCGGTCTAGAACTTCTCGTCGTAACGGTCGTCGAATCCTTCGTCGTACTCGTTGTCGTAATCGTCTTGGTCGGGGAACCCGGTTTCAAGTTCCGTATAGCTCGGCTCCTCGATGGCGACCACCTCGACCTCGAACGTGAGGTCCTTGCCGGCGAAGGGGTGGTTCCCGTCTACGAGTACGGAATCGCGGTAAATCTCCTTTACCGTATAGATGCCGTCGCTCTCGTCCTTGTCGAGGTTCAGGTCTTCGATGAATTCGTCGGGTGTCTCGGGTAATTGGAATTCGCGGATGTCATCGTCTTGGAACATCTCGAGTTCCATTCCGATCCAGAGTTCGCCGACCTCCTGCAGTTCCGACTTGGGAACCTTCATGATGAGGTCGTCGCGGTATACGCCGTACCCGAGGTTGGCAGGAATATCGACGGAAAATTTTTCGCCAAGTTTCCTTCCGGCAAGGGCGGCTTCAAGCCCCGGAATGATGTTGTTGTAGCCGTGAATGTACACGAACGGGTGAGTTGGCTGTATCTCTTCCAGGATGCGGCCGCTCTTTTCCATGAGTACGTAGGCTATACTGACCTTGGTCTTGTCTTCGATGACTTCCATACGGGGGGCAAATATATTAAATTTTCCTCCATGCTTTACGGAATCTGTTCTGATATTCATTCCAACGCAACGGCTTTTGAGGCTGTGCTGCAGTCCATGGAAGATAACAAGGTCGAAAGGCGCGTGTGCCTGGGTGACCTGGTGGGCTACGGTGCGGACCCTGACGAATGTGTGAAATTGGCCCGCGACAATATGGACTTGTGCTTGATTGGCAACCACGATAGCGTAGCTATCAAGTATGAATCGAGCGTAGGGTTCAACCCGTATGCCAAGCAGGCTATCGACTGGACGCAGGCGCACTTGAGCGATGAATCCGCGGAATACCTGAAGGCTTTGCCGTATATCCGCGAAGAAAACGACATTACGTTTGTGCATGCATCGCCGCTTTCTCCGGCGGACTGGGTGTACGTGACCGATCTCGAGGAGGCCCTTGATGCCTTCGACCATTTCCGCGGCACGTACTGCTTTATCGGGCATACGCATAGCCCCGTGATCGTGGCTAGCCGCCCGATGGCCATTCCCAAGATTCTCGATGAGTACGAATATACCATTGCCAATACGGAACGCCTGCTGGTGAACGTGGGCAGCGTGGGCCAGCCGCGTGACCGCGACTGCCGTGCCAGTTGGTGCCTGCTCGATACCGAGACGAAGTGTGTCCGCATTATCCGCGTGGAATACGACGTTTTCCGCACGCAGGAACGCATGCGAAAGGCCGGTATGCCCGAATTCCTTATCGAACGCCTGAGTGTGGGCCGCTAGCCCCATGAAATGGGTTCTTGCAGTTTTCGGTAAGGCCGGCTCGCCGTTCGTTGCGGACGAGGTGGACAAGTACGTGAAACGCCTGCGTGGGGGAGTGTATCCGCTGGAAGTGGTGGAACTGAAGGAATCAAAACTGGATGACCGCTTGCAGTCGCTTGCCCAGGAGGCAGCCCTGTTCGAGAAAAAATTTCCCAAGTCGGAATACCGCCGTGTTATTTTGTCTGAAGAAGGCAAGCTTATGGACACGGTGAAACTCTCGGACACGCTCCGCGACCGCTTCCCGGGGAATATCGTGTTTTTGATCGGGTCGGCCTACGGCATCGACGAGAACCTGAAAAAGACGGCGGATTTGCTGCTTTCGCTTTCTCCACTTACGTTTACGCACGACCATGCCCGCGTGCTTTTTGCCGAACAGCTCTACCGCGTGCAGATGGTGATGCAGAACCACCCATATCATCACAGGTGACCGCACGGGCTAAGTTCGGGTATTGAATTGCTCCGGTTTGCCCGTGCTCTCGCCACCGCTCCAGCTTAACGCATGGAGCTTGTGGCTCACAGGTAATCATCGTCATGGCGGGCTCGACCCGCCATCTCCCTTCATTTTTCTATATTTGCGCGCGTAAAAATCGGGATTCTTTATGAACGCAGAAATCGAGAAACGCCGCACATTCGCCATCGTCAGCCACCCGGACGCGGGTAAGACCACCATTACCGAGAAGTTCCTGTGGTATGGGAACGTGATTCGCGAGGCGGGCCACGTGCGCGCGAAGGCGAACCGTAGCTACACCGTGAGTGACTGGATGAAGATCGAACAGCAGCGTGGTATTTCGGTCTCGAGCTCCGTGCTGAACTTCCCGTTCGAAGGTTGCATGTTCAACCTCGTCGATACCCCGGGGCACCAGGACTTCTGTGAAGATACCTACCGCGCCCTGACTGCCGTGGATGCTGCCCTCGTGCTTATCGACAGCGTGAACGGCGTGGAAAAGCAGACCATCAAGCTCATGGATGTGTGCCGCATGCGCCACACCCCGATTATCACGTTCATCAACAAGATGGACCTTGATGGCCGCCATGTGTTTGACCTGCTCGACCAGATTGAAAACATTCTGCACATCAAGACGGCTCCGTTCACCCTCCCGATTGGTGTGGGTAAGCTTTTTAAGGGCGTCTATTCCATCGCCGAGAACACCTTCCACACCTTCAACAAGGAAGAAGGCCACCAGGAAATCATCCAGATGGAAGGCCCGGATGACCCGCGCCTCGTGGAAATGTGCGGCGAGAACTGGGTGAACCAGTTCAAGGAAGAATACGAGATGGTCACTGGCGGTATGGACCCGTTCGACCACGAGAAGTTCCTGAAGGGCGAGATGTGCCCCGTGTTCTTCGGTTCTGCGGTGAACAACTTCGGTGTGCGCCAGCTCTTGAACGCTTTTGCCAAGCTTGCGCCGCCCCCGATGGTGCGCGAGACCGACAAGCGCCCGGTCAAGCCGGATGAAGATGCCTTCAGCGCGTTCGTGTTCAAGATTCAGGCCAACATGGACCCCAAGCACCGCGACCGTACGGCATTCCTGCGCATCTGCTCGGGTAGCTTTACCCGCGGCGAGAAGGTCTATCACGTGCGTACGGGCAGGGACATCCGCCTGGCTGCCCCGACGGCGTTCCTCGCGAAGGACAAGGAAGTCATCGACCACGCCTGGGCGGGCGATATCGTGGGTATCAACGACCCGGGACTCTTCCGCATCGGCGATACGCTGACCGACGGCGAGAAGATGAACTTCACGGGCATCCCGGACTTCGCTCCGGAACACTTCGCCCGCGTTACCTTGTTGAACCCGCTCAAGTCTAAGCAGATGGCGAAGGGCCTTGCCGAACTTTCCGAAGAAGGTGCAACCCAGCTTTACGAACCGCTCAAGTCTGCTATCCCCGTGATTGGCGTGGTGGGTGAGCTTCAGTTCGACGTGCTCAAGTTCCGCCTGCAGAGCGAATACGGCGCCGATGTGTCGCTGGATCGCGTGCCCGCTCACGGAATCCGCTGGGTGTCTGGCCCCGAGAAGGACATGGGCAAGTTCGCCGAGGAATACGCGATGGACTGCATGATGGACAAGGAGCGTAACCTTGTCTGCTTGTTCCCGAACGAGTACCGCTTGAACCTCGCGATGAAGAATTACGAGAACCTGAAGTTCGCGGAGACCTCGCAGGGCTAAAAAACGTATTTTTTCGACGGTATTGCTCCCGGCTTAAACCGGGAGCATCTTTTTTTTGTAAAAAAATATAGTTTTACAAAAAAGGGGTCTTTTATGTTATTGGAAAAGGTTTCTTTCCGGCGTTTCCTTTGCCATGCCACTGCAACAATGGCTTTCCTTCTTGCGGCCTGCGGTGGTGATAACGGGTCGAGCAGTCCTACTGAAGGTAATGGGCCGCAACCGGTGTCTGTCGAGACGGAAACGTCCAGTGGCTTGTATAGTCAGCCCGCTGATGAAAAAGGTTCAAGTTCGATATCGTCATCCAGTAACAAGGTACTGCTAATATCGTCGTCTTCGATGGATTCTGTTCCGTCCTCATCGTCATTCGAACTGCCTAGCGTGAAGGTGGATTCAATTCTTGATTCCCGTAATGGGATGAACTACAGGACGGTTAAGATCGGTTCGCAGACTTGGATGGCCGAAAACCTGAACTACGCAACAGAGACCAGCTTATGTTATGACCATGATGTAGTCAACTGTGCTAAGTTTGGACGCCTGTATGAATGGCCTGATGTGGATACGGTATGCCCGGCAGGGTGGAAATTGCCGTCGAAAGAGGATTTCGATATCCTGCTAGAGGCCGTTGGTGGCGCGGAAATAGCGGGTAAGATGCTGCGGTCTTCCTCGGGCTGGTATAGGGAAGATGGTCTAGATGCAGTTTCGTTTACGGTGCTTCCAGCAGGAGATTGCGACGATTATAACGGATTTATGGATATATATGACGGCACGTCTTTCTGGACAAGTTCCGACGATGAATTCGGAAAAGTCCTCATATTGGGCATTTCGGATTATTCTGATGTCGCTGTCTGGCAAAACGGTACAAGAAGTGGAACTTGGTTCCCAATCCGTTGCTTGAAGAAATAATTTTTTTTGCGTTTTTCGCTTCTTTTTTCGGGAAACGGGGTGTAAATTTTCGTTTACCAATGGGCGGCGCCGTTTAGATGGCGTTGCTTCTTGTTTAGACGGCGCCGCTTCTTGTAACTGGTGGATAATAACCGCTGCGTCGTAACCATATTTTATATATTTCCTGCAAAATGGGGGCGGACTTCGCCTGCCGGATTATTTGTTTAAACTAAAAGGAACAACATGAAACGTATTACAATCGTCGCTATGGCAATTCTTGCCGCTAGTCTCGTAGCTTGCAACCAGGCTTCTGCCGGTGGTTCTTTCAACCAGCAGGCCCGCCTTGATTCTCTTGAGAAGAACTTCAACCAGCTCAAGGAAGATTTCGACGTCATTGTCTATGCTCTCGACAAGCGTGGCATTTCGCTCGACCAGGCCCGCGCCGAGATGGAAGCGGACAACAAGGTCTGGGACATCCCGGATGACAACAGCCCGATTTTCGGCAACACCAAGGACCCGAAGCTCACGATTGTTGAATTCACCGAATTCCAGTGCCCGTACTGCTCCCGCATCGCTCCTGTGATGAAGGAACTCAACCAGAAGTACCCGGACAAGATCAAGTTCGTCTACAAGCACTTCCCGCTCAGCTTCCACTCCAATGCCAAGGCTGCTGCCGCCGCTTCTATCGCTGCGCAGAACCAGGGCAAGTTCTGGGAATTCCGCTACGCTCTCGCTCCGCATAGCCGTGAACTCTCCGACTCCACCTACATTGCCATCGCTACCGAAATTGGCCTCGACGTCGAAAAGTTCAAGAAAGAGATGGTTCTCGATTCCGCCATGGAAGCCCGCATCGACAAGGACTTCCAGTTGGGCGTGAAGGTCGGCGTGCAGGGCACCCCGAACTTCTACATCAACGGCAAGCGCCAGGACCGCTTCTCTCCGGACCTGGTCGAAAAGATGCTCAAGGAAGCCAAGTAGTGTTTTCAGGCGTGCACGCATTTTTCGCGGGCGCGCCTTCGAATTATTTGATAAAAGTTTAAATTCAAGAGAAACAAACAACAAACAAGGAACGACAATATGATCAAGCAAACATTGAAAGTCGCGTCTCTCATCCTTCTGGGTGCTAGCGTGGCTGCAATGGCTCAGCCGAAGAAGCCGAAGACGGTCGTCTACAAGTTCTTCGACGAGCAGTATCGTCCGGGTGGTTTCGACTACTCCTACGGTGGCACCAGCAAGGGCGTGACCATCACGAAGGATGGCGGTTACAAGTCCAAGGCCGCCCTGAACATCAAGCTGGACCCGAAGGAATACTCCGGTGCATCTATCTGCTTGTACAACGAATTCTTCGACCTGAACAAGTACATGCTTGATTCCAAGGTCGAATTCATGATCAAGGGCAAGCATGGCGGCGAAGCCGTTAAGGTCGGTCTCCTTGATGAAGAAGTTAGCGACGGCAAGAAGACGCAGGTCGTGCTCCCGATGAACAAGTACATCGAGGGCGGTGCCGTCACGACGGACTGGAAGAAGGTTTCCATTCCTCTCGTGGACTTCCCGGACCGCGGTCTCTACTGGGACAACACCCGCAAGTCCGAATTCCCGGCCCGTATCGACTGGGACAAGATTGCAGAAATCCGTTTCTCCATCGACAAGAGCGGCGCATCTGATTTCGAAATCTGGGTGGACAACATCGAAATCGTGAAGGGCAACAAGAAGGCTGCCCCGAAGAAGCAGATTGTCTACTGGGATGAAAACAACGACGTCATCGACGGCCCGAAGAACCCCGAAAAGCTCGACGGCAAGGTCAAGCCGGTGGCTAACGGTACGTTCTACTCCGACGGCCTCAAGGGCTTCAGCTACAGCTACGGTGGCCTTTCTGCCCAGCGCGAAGCTCAGTCCAAGACCCCGGGCAACAAGAACGTGCTCGCCCTCTACATCGATAACAACGACTGGTCCGGCGTGACCTACTCGCTCGGTGAAGGCAAGTACATCGACCTTTCCAAGGTCCGCAACAAGGGCGGTCTCTACTTCTGGATCAAGGGTAAGCTCGGCGGCGAAAAGGTGTACGTCGGTATCCTCGACAACCAGGGCAACGACATCAAGAGCCAGACCAAGGTCAGCCTGAACGACTGGATTGCTGGCGCCAAGGTCGGCACGGATTGGAAGCTCGTGAAGATTCCTCTCAAGAAGTTCGTCGACAAGGGTAAGGCTTGGGATGCTAACAAGCAGGCCGAAGTCGCCAAGGACGTGCAGTGGAACAAGATTCAGGAAATCCGCTTCTCCGTGGGCAAGGGTGAAAACCAGGGCGAACCGGGCAAGCCGGCTCCTGTGACCATCTTTGTGGACCAGATCACCTTTACCGAAACCATCGACTGGGTTGACCCGGATATCAAGTGGGACAACTGGAAGTCTAAGGAAGCTGACCTGATTATCTCTGACTTCGAAGGCAAGTTTGCCAAGGACAAGTGGGAACCGTCTTTCGGCCCGAAGTCCAAGGCCGAAATCGAGATGCCGTACAAGAGCTCCAAGCTCGATGGCAACTCCCTCTTCATCAAGCACTTCGAAATGTCTGACTGGGTGGACTTCGTTCTTGACTTCACCAAGAACACTGCCGCTCACGATGCCAAGCTCCGCGACTGGACCAAGCACTGGGGCATTATGTTCGACGTCTACTCTGAACGTGCATGGCAGTCCATCACGGTCCAGGTCGGTGACGCCGGCAACGAGCTCTTCGTGTCCAACACCGGTGTGCCGCGTGGCCGTACCACTGTGATCGTGCCGTTCCGCACCTTCAGCAAGTTCCCGTACTACCAGCCGCCTAACGCCAAGGAAAACGGCGTGTTCGACCTCAAGAACGTCGTTTCTATCGACTTCAAACCGGGTGGAGAAGGCTCTAACGGTAGCTTCGAAATCGATAACATCAAGCTCACCAACCAGCGCGAAGTCAAGGCTGCCGCTCGTCCGGCAGTCGTGAAGGTCGACGTGAAGGGTACCGGCGACGTGATCAACCCGAACATCTCGGGCGGCCTCTTCGGTATCAACGCTGCCCTCTGGGATGGCGACATGCTTGACAATCCGAAGTTCAAGGTCCAGACCCGCGACTTCGTGAAGCGCATCAACCACGGCATCATCCGTTACCCGGGTGGTCTCCGTGCCGATGACGACCACTGGAAGGAAATCCTCGACAACCACGACTGGATGGTCGATACCGACGAATTCCTCGAATGGCTCAAGAAGACCGGCTCCAACGCCATGTTCACTGTCAACTTCGGTTCCGGCACCGAACAGGAAGCCGCTGCCTGGGTGAAGCACACGAACATCGACAAGAAGGCCGGCATCAAGTACTGGGAAATCGGTAACGAAGTCTACGGTAACTGGCACCCGTACTACGAAAAGTACGGTAAGGACGGCGGTACCATCTATGGTAAGCGCGCCCGCAAGTTCATCGAAGCCATGAAGAAGGTTGACCCGACCATCAAGGTGGCGGTGCTCGGCGTTCTCGACGGCCAGTGGAACGACAACGTGCTCAAGGAAACCGGTGACATTGCCGACGGTATCATTGTTCACCACTACCCGCAGCACTTCGGTGAAGAAAATGACTTCGCCATGCTCAGCGCCCCGCAGGACCTCGTGCCTATCTACAGCCGCCTGCACAAGCTCGTGGACAAGTGGACCAAGCACTTCAACAAGGACAAGAAGTTCGAACTCTGGCTCACCGAATGGAACTCCGTGGACTTCAACCCGGGTCCGCAGACCATCGCTCTCGAAAACGGCCTGTTCGTTGCTGACTACCTCGCTATGCTCGCCACCGAAAACGTGGACAACGCACAGTACTGGGACATCCACAACGACATCACTCCGGAAGGCGGTGACTACGGTTACCTGACCCGTTCTGCAGAAGACTGCATGAACTGCCCGCGCCCGAGCTTCTGGGCATTCCAGATGGCTTCTGACGCTCTCCGCGGCAAGCTCCTCAAGACCGTGATTACCGGTGACAAGGAATCGCTCATCACGACCTACTACACCGAGAACGGCAAGAAGAAGAGCCTCCTCGTGATCAACAAGAGCCCGTACAGCGACTACGAACTCAAGCTCGATATTCCGGGCTTCAAGGGCAAGGCCACTGTCCAGACGCTTGACAAGAGCTCCGAAAAGCTCAAGGAAGGCTGGGCAAACGATCCGTCCAAGAAGGCCAAGAAGGGTGTTGACGTGAGCAAGCCGATCAAGGTCGGCAAGCGCACCATCACGCTCATCACGATTGAGTAATCGCTAAAGCGCGAACGAAAATCGCCTCGCCGGAATCCCCGGCGGGGCTTTTTGTATATTGGGGCTATGCAAGTTTGTATAAATTGCAGAAAGGTGTTTTGCCTGTTGCTCCTTGTGCTCTGTGCCGAAGGCTTCTGTTCCTGCTATACGGACGGGTGCATTTGCAGGTTTGCGCCCTCGACCGGGTATGGAACGGTCCCTTCCGGAAAGCATGAATTGTACTTTGGCGAGCCGATAGGCATGTCAAAACCGGGGTATTACATTGTCCTCGGAAATTACATGTACGATGACAAGGTGCGCGGAACCTTCTTTGCGTATTTGCCGTTGTCCGGGAATGAAGCGGAGGTGAGTTTCATGCAGGCGCTAGTTTCGGGATATTATATGGACCAGTGGACGGCGGATACTCTCCAGGCTAGGGAAAAATCGATTGAAAAGATGCACCCGCAGCTGCAAAAGGCCTGCAAGAAGAAGACTGAATTTCCCGAGGAACTCGTAGCCCTGATGAAAACGTTCTTCGAAAGGAACAGCATGTCTATTGTGGGGGCCTGGGGCGGTGCCGAAGAAGGCGGACTCCACATTGTACGCGTAGATGAAAATCAGAACCGCACGTTCCTAGATGTATTGCACCTGTATTATCTTGAACGGTGGTTCGAACCGAAGGAACTCATCAAGGATTATTTTACGCTGTACAAGGGCGTAAAGGCAACCTTGGAAAGAATTTCGGGCGTGTGCAAGGTTGTGTGTAATGGATACGAATGTTCGCTTGAGGGGTTTTAATATGCGCAGGCTTGTGGCTATAATGTTCCTGATGGCAGGGCTTGCCTGCGCCGAGACTTCGTGGTTCTTTGCGCCGGAGGGCCAGAAGGATGCCCCGGTTAGCGTGAACTTCAGGAAGAACGCCCTAGACGGAATTTTCTCGCAGGCAAAAATCGATTGGGACGGCGACGGGCTTTATATTTTCCGCGAGAGGGGAGATTCTCTCCGGCTGATTGTTGTCGCGAAAGGCGGGGAGGCTGTGCTGTACCAGAAGCCCAGCCAGAAGGAATCGCGCTGGCGTAACCCCGAGGCGTACCTCAGGGAGCGCGAAGGCCTGATGGGCTACAGTGATTTTGAAAAATGCGTGGAGCGCTTTACGCTTGATTCTGCATCGTATGATGAAATCGAGGGCTTGCCGCTGGCAGATTTCCCGGTAATAATCCCCACGAAGGCGGATTCCGCAAAAGCTTTCCATTACGAGGTCAATACTTTGCAGATGCCTCTCTATCTCGGTTACAAGAAGGAGGGGGAGCGGGTGCAGTATTTTGCCTTCAGGGATTTCCGGATCGGGTCGCAGAAATTAAACTACCCGCTGGATGCTGTTGAGCAGGGCCTGAAAAAGCTGGATGCATTGCTTTTCAACAGGAGGGCCGCGAGATGCGAATGAGAATCCTCCTGCTGTTGATAACGCTCTCGCTTGCCTCGTGCTATGTGCTGTTGCCGCGCACGAATATCCGTGACGGTTTTACGCCGGCTCGGGGCTTGCTGACATCGGAAAACGTGAAGTTGCAGTTCTTTTGGGAACTCGGTGTGGTGGTACGTACAAACGAGAACCTGTACCTGCGGGATGGCTACGGGAACAAGGACCTGCTTGTCGGCGCTGTCAACGGGACGAACGCAAAGAAACGGGTCCTTCCGATGGAATTGTGCGGAGATGTCGGCGTGTCGATTGAACCCTCGAAGGAGGGAACCTTCGATGCGAAATGCGTCTGGAGAATAGACGGCTGGCACGATGTCAATAAGATAGACTATCTTGTTGACAAAGCCTTCTTCAGGGCGGTTTTCACGAAGGTGATTGGCAAGGAATTGCACATCTATTATTCCGGCGATTCGCTCTTGGAAACACCGGACCCTGCTGTCGTTCAACGGAAACTGACGCCGGAGGAATCGAAGAAAATTCATGCGGAGTTCGAGGAAAGGAGCGTTGGTACGCCTGCACATGGAACCTTTATTAACGAGATGGTATTCCCGCTGGATATGCCGGTCTATACCATCACGTACCACAGGAATGTCAAGGGTTTCAAGGGCTATGAGCCCCTGAAGTTGGATGCTTCTGAATTGCCGCTAGAGCATTTCGACTTGCCGTAGTTTTGTCTTTGACTTCGGTTACCGTTCCAGCCTGAAGTACACTGCGCCGAGCGGCGGGGCTTTTTGTATATTGGGGCTATGCAAGTTTGTATAAATTGCAGAAGGGTGTTCTGCTCGTTGCTCTTTATTTTCTTAATCTCGACAACGGCTTTTGCCGCTGGTGATTTTGACCTAGAAAAGGACGTCGCCTTGTCCAGGGCAAATCAGAAATTCCGACAGATGGTGGCGGAAGCTCTCGAAAAAGATTGTGTTGAACAGCTTGTGCAGATAGAGCGTGATGCAGCGGCTTTTGCTGACAGCGTGGGATATTCCAAGGATTTGTTTCACGATAACGAAGTTATTCTGGTACGTTTTTTGGAAAAGGATTATGCGTTTATTGCCAATGTGGATTCCGTAAGTAAGTATGAATCTTCACCCAGCAACTATGACCGCTTTGGGGATGCGCTGAAGGCGTATTTTAGAAAGCGGATGGTTTCGGGGGAACTTGAAGGCTTGCTGGCGCCGATTCCAGATGCAAGCGACCGCGCCTTTGCAAGAATTGTGATTGCACGTTGCATGAACGTCTCGCGCCAGGAATTGAGCGAGATGATAGAAAAGTATACCGACGACTTGACCAACGAAAATCAGTTGCGCTATCTTGTCCAGAGATTCTGGCACAAGGAAGGCTACGACTTGGAAAGCTATGCGTGTGCCGCAGTGGGCGTATCGTACAATATGATGCTCGGCGATGTGTCGAAACGTCTTGACGATGGTCTGGGGGTTACTGCGGATTTGGATTATGTTCGCAACAACATCCTTTTTGAATTGCGGCTTGCTGTTGATTTGAATAGATATACTGGCGAAGAAGAATTGAACTTTACCGGTGGTGGTTTTGGTGTCGATGTCGGTGCGACCGTATTCCATACGGATAGGTTCTTCTTGCGGCTTTATGCCGGGATAGGCCTCGGAATTAACGAACTGAGGTGGGATGAGGACACCTTCGAGGATGCGCTTTCGCCGGTGTTCGGGGCTGGCGCATTAGTGGACATGTACGTTAATACTACAGGTTCTGCCCGTTTTGGGTTACGCATCAGAAGTGGCATCAGGAATGTGGGAGCTGGCCCTCTTGATATTTCGTCGGGCGCAAATTTCTACATGACGGTATCCTTTGTATTGCTCGAAACAAGATACAAGGAGTTTGAATACAAGTATCCCGAAGCGAAAAAGTAGATTTGTTGTAAGGACTTGAGTGATTTATGCGTCAAAAAAAACGGTTCAGTTGAACTGAACCGTTTTTAAGTTAGATCCTCGCCTTCGCGGGGAATATAAACTAGCGTTCGAGCTTGAAGTACACGGCTGCAAGCGGCGGCAACTGGATGCTCAGGCTCCACTGGCGGTTTTGCCACGGGATGTCCTGCGTCCAGACTTCGCCGAAGTTCCCGACGTTGGAACCGCCGAACATTTCGGAATCCGTGTTGAAGATTTCCTTCCAGGCGCCGCGAGTCGGGGCTCCAAGGCGGTAGTCGTTGCGGACCACCGGCGTGAAGTTGAACACGCACAGAATCTGGTTTCCGTGATCGTCCTTGCGAACAAAGCTCACGATGGAATTGTCCGCGTCGTCGCACCAGATCCACTCGAAACCGGTGTAGTAGTGGTCGATTTCCCAGAAGGGCGCGTTTTCCTTGTAAAGGTGGTTCAGGACCTTCATCATCTGGAGGAGCTTGCCGTGGCTATCCCAGCTGATAAGGTGCCAGTCGAGCGAACGCTTCTCGTTCCATTCGCGGAACTGGCCGAAATCGTTGCCCATGAAGTTGAGTTTTTTGCCCGGGTGCGCATACTGGAAGGCATAGGTGAGACGCAGGTTCGCAAACTTCTGCCAGTTGTCGCCGGGCATCTTGCCGAGCATTGAACCCTTGCCGTGCACCACTTCGTCGTGGCTGAAAACCTGGATGAAGTTTTCGCTGTAGGCGTACACCATGCTGAATGTAAGCTGGTTGTGGTGGTACTTGCGGTGGATGGGTTCGTGTTCGATGTAACTTAAGAAGTCGTTCATCCAGCCCATGTTCCACTTGTAATGGAAGCCAAGGCCGCCCTGCTCCGGCGGGCGCGTAATGCTCGGGAAGCTTGTGGATTCTTCGGCAATGAGGATGGCGTGCGGCGTGAGGCGACCCATGATGCTGTTCAGGTGCTTCAGGAACTCGAGCGTATCGTAGTTGATGTTGCCGCCGTCCTTGTTCGGCACCCACTGGCCGGGGCCCTTGCCGTAGTCGAGGTAGAGCATGGATGCCACAGCGTCCACACGCAGGCCGTCGCAGTGGAATTCCTTGAGCCAGTACATCGCGTTTGCAATGAGGAAGTTCTTGACTTCGTTGCGGCCCAGGTTGAAGATGTATGTGCCCCAGTGCGGATGTTCGCCCTGGCGCGGGTCGGCATGCTCGTAGCAGGCGGTGCCATCGAAGCGGCCAAGCGCGTGAGCGTCCTTGGGGAAGTGTGCCGGAACCCAGTCGAGAATCACGCCGATTTCGTTCTGGTGGCAAAGGTCCACAAAGTGGCGGAACTGGTCGGGCGTACCGTAGCGGCTCGTGGGGGAGTAGTACCCGGTCACCTGGTAGCCCCAGGATTCGTCGAGCGGGTGTTCCGCGAGCGGCAGAAATTCTACGTGGGTGTAGCCCATCTCCTTGAGGTAGGGGATAAGCGTTTCGGAAAGTTCGTCCCAGTTGAGGAAGCGGTCGGGATTAGCCGGGTCGCGCCTCCAGGAACCCGCATGGACTTCGTAAATATTCATCGGAGATCCGAAAACCTTCGTTGCCCAGTGCGTCTTCATGTAGAGGTCGTCACCCCATTCGTAGCCGTCGAGGTGAGTGGTGATGGAGGCGGTTGCCGGGCGGACTTCGCTGAGCTTTGCGAGCGGGTCCACCTTCACATGCAGGTTGCCATCGGCGCCGTGAATCTCGAAGCGGTAGAGTTCGCCTTCGCCGAGGTTCGGGATAAATATTTCCCAGATGCCCGAACTGCCGAGCATGCGCATCTGGTGACGCCTGCCGTCCCAGCTGTTGAAACTGCCGACGACGGAAACGGATTTTGCGTTCGGAGCCCATACGGCGAACTGCACGCCCTTGAATCCCTGGTGCTCCACGAGGTTTGCGCCCAGCTTGCGGTAGAGCTCGTAGTGCGTACCGGTAGAAATCAGGTGGCGGTCGAATTCGCTAAGAACGGGCTGGAAGGCGTAAGGGTCGGTCAGCGTGTATTCGTTCTTGTCGCCCTGCTTGATGATGAGGTTGTAGAAGAACGGCTCGTAGTCCATGTCCAGGATGGCTTCGAAGAACCCGGTATCGCCGAGCTTTACAAAATCAAACTCCACTTCGCCGTCGCACGATTCCCCACGAACAAAGGATGCCTGCGGTTGGTATGTGCGGATGACGGTCTTGATTCCCTTGTCTGTTTCGAGCGGGTGGATGCCGAGAATAGAGAACGGGTCTCTTGTGTCAAAGTTCCATATGGCCTGCATGTTTTCTGCGGTAAGGCTAGTAAAGTCGTTCCAATCCATACAATCTCGCTTGTAAATAGTTTTTTTAGATATATATATATAAAAAAATGCGATAGGGAAGGGACAGGAGAAAGAAATGAATAGTCTAAACGGGAATTGCAACGGCCCGTTGAATATTCCCTGCGCTGGGCGGAAACTTTTCTAGATTGTGGGTACCGGAGGTTATTATGGCTATTGCGATGGAAGAAACTGTGAACCCGATGCAATTTACACAGGTGTTCAAGGTGACGCCCGAGATGATTGACGACAACCATCACTTTAACAACGTGTGGTCGGTCAAGTGGATACAGGATATCGCGATTGCCCATTCCGATTCTGTCGGCGGCACGGCCTTGATGAAGAGCGTGGGCGCCGGCTGGATGATCCACGTGCAGCACGTGGAGTACAAGAACCAGGCTTTTCTGGGCGATGAAATCCGCGGAACGACGTGGGTGGCGGCATACGGCCGTGTAGCGAGCCTGCGCAAGTGCAGGTTCGAGCGCGTGTCCGACGGCAAGGTCATCTTTGAATCTGAGACGCAGTGGGTGCTCGTGGACCTGAACCGCGGCCGCCCCATGGCCATCACCGACGAGATGAAGAAGTTGTACGTCGAAGGGGTGTAGGGAAGGGGAAATATGAAGGTCTTGCAGCGTCATTCTGGACTATCGTCATCCTCGCGTAGGCGAGGATCTATACATCTTGTACTTGCGCTTTTCTTTGCGTTTTTCTTTCTCGCCTGCGGTGACGACGATAGCGATTTTGTAACCCGGCCTTCGGACGACTCGTCGTCGAGCGTGTGCAAGGACTGCGACGATGAGTCTTCGTCCAGCGGGAAAGCGAAGTCATCTTCTTCGAGCGATAGCGAGACAAGTATGTCCAGCCAAAAGCAGGGAGATGGCGGCTCTGAGGCCGCCATGACGAGCAGTTCCTCAAAGGTCCCTGAGCCTGACGAAGGGTCCAGTAGCAGTGCTAAATCCAGCAGCAGTTCTGCGAAGTCGTCTAGTTCGGTGACATTGGCGACGCCCTGCAAGACCGATAGCACGGATACATGCGAGTATGGAGAGTTGATCGATTCTCGCGACGGCCAGATTTATAAGACTGTGAAGATTGGCGATCAGTGGTGGATGGCTGAAAACTTGAATTATGAGACAATACGGAGTTATTGCTATAGGGATTCCGTTGAATACTGCGCCGAGTATGGCCGACTTTATTCGTGGAGTGCTGCCATGGATAGTGCTGGTACATGGAGCGAAAATGGCAAAGGCTGCGGATATGGAATAACCTGTTCGCCGACATATCCTGTACGAGGAGTTTGTCCCGAAGGCTGGCACTTGCCATCGAGAACGGAATGGGAAAACCTGTTTGTGGCGGTCGGAGGCTCGTCAAATTCAGGCACTGTTCTCAAGTCCACGTCGGTTTACAGTAACACTGAGCCCACGGATGCCTATGGGTTCTCGTCACTGTTTCCAGGAATAATGGCACATAATTGGGTTTTCGAAGAAGAGAAACGCCTTGTTTTTTATCGAAGTTCAACGGAGAATAATACCGAGACGGCGTATGCTATGACTTTGAATGACGTCTACAAGTTTGGACAAGTGGGCGCTTGTCACAATTCAAAAAACGATGACAATAAAAATTTCGGTTACTCCGTCCGTTGCATTAAGGATTCCCAGGAATGAACTGGGAATATGCTCCGCTACCCTAGTATCTTCTTCGCAATCTGCTGGATTTTTGCACGCCAGCCTTTGTCGCCTGCCTTGTAGTAAGGCGGGTATAGGCAGGAGAGCGGGTCGAATGCTCCCTGGTGCATCACGTTGCGCTCGTGGCTGAACGTCTTGAACCCGTAAACCCCGTGGTAATTTCCGGTGCCGCTCATGCCCACGCCCCCGAAGGGCACGGAGAGGTTCTCGATTTGCAAGATGCAGTGGTTCACACAGGTGGAACCCGAGGTGGTTTCGCGCAGCACGCGGTCGATGTCACGTTCTGACTTCCCGAAGATATATAGGGCGAGCGGTTTCGGGCGGGCCTGCACGAACTGGATTGCCTCGTCGAGTGAATCGTAGGCGACAATCGGGAGGATAGGGCCGAATATTTCGGACTGCATGATGAGCATGTCGGGCGTGACGCCGGTAAGCACGGTCGCGGGCGTGTATCTGGCGTCCGCGTCGCAGAATTCCGCCCCTCCGATGACGTCCTTCGCGCCTTTTCCAACCGCATCTTCCATGAGCGCCTTGTGGCGTTCGGCGGCCCTGGTCTCGACAATGCGCACAAAATTCTCGCTGCTGCGGCGGGCTTCTTCTGTGTCGCCGTACATCTTCCTTATGTTGTCTGCAACGGCTTCGGCGAGCGGTTGCACTAGACGGCGCGGGCATAGCACGTAGTCCGGCGCGATGCAGGTCTGGCCTGCGTTCAGGCATTTGCCCCAGGCGATTTTCTTGGCGGCATCTGCAATCTTCGTGCTATCGAGGACGATTACGGGCGATTTGCCGCCAAGTTCAAGCGTGATGCCCGCGTGGACCTTTGCGGCACATTCCGCGACGTGCGCGCCGACCTTCGGGCTCCCGGTAAAGAACATGTGGTCGAAGGGGAGGGCGAGCAGTTTGTCGCCGATTTCCGCTCCGGATCCTTGCACGACGGCGACTTCGTCTTTCGCGAAAACGTCTGCGATAAGCGATTCGAGTAAGGCGCTCACGCGGGGCGTCTTGTGGCTGGGCTTCGCGATGATGACGTTCCCTGCGGCAATGGCCGCCGCCACCGGGGCGATAAACAGCAGGAAGGGGTAGTTCCACGGCGCCATGATGAGCACACGGCCCTTCGGTTCGAAGTGGCTTACGCTCCTGTTCAGCGGGAACATCCAGCTCCAGCTGGCGGGCTTGTCTTCCATCCAGTCGGGAAGGTGTGCGATGTTGTAGTCGATTTCTTCGAGGGCAGGGAAGACTTCGGTCAGCCAGGCTTCCGTTCTCGGCTTGTGGAAGTCGGCCCAGACGGCATCGTAGAATTCCTGCTGGCGGTCTACGATCGCCTTGCGCAGTTTCTGCAGCTTGACAATGCGATCCTTCGCGGTCGTGTTCACGACCGCCCAACGCTTTTTGCCCTGTGCCTCGAAAATTTCTTCCGGAGAGTTCATCGCCTTACCCGACGCTGTGTTCGAGCTTCAGTGTCAGCAACTGCCTTGCCTCGGTTGCGAATTCGCCCGGCAGTTCCTTGAACACGTCCTTGCAGAATCCGCCGACCATCGCCTGAATGGCGTCTTCGCGCTTGATGCCGCGGCTCTCGAAATAGAAGAGTTGGTCTTCGCTGATGCGGCTCGTGGTGGCCTCGTGTTCGGTGGTGGAACTGGCGTTCGCGACCGTGATGTACGGGAACGTGTGTGCCGCGCTCTTGTCGCCCACGAGCATGCTGTCGCACTGCGTGTAGTTGCGCGCACCCGTGGCCGACTTGCGGATGCTCACTTCGCCGCGGTAGGCGTTGCTGGAGTAGTCGGCGCTGATACCCTTGCTGATAATCGTGCTCTTGGTGTTCTTGCCGATGTGGATCATCTTGGTGCCGGTATCGGCCTGCATGTGCCCGTTGGTGAGGGCCACGCTGTAGAATTCTCCGACGGAGTTGTCGCCCAGCAGCACGCAGCTCGGATACTTCCACGTGATGGCAGAACCCGTTTCGACCTGCGTCCAGCTGATGCGGCTGTTCTTGCCCGCACACTTGCCACGCTTCGTGACGAAGTTGTACACGCCGCCTGCGCCCGTCTCGCGGTCGCCCGCGTACCAGTTCTGCACGGTGGAGTATTTAATGCTGGCGTTGTCCTTCGCTACAAGTTCCACGATGGCGCTGTGCAGTTGCTTGCTCGAATATTCCGGCGCGGTGCAGCCTTCCATGTAGCTCACGCTCGCGCCTTCGTCGGCGATAATCAATGTGCGTTCGAACTGGCCTGCTTCCTTGTTGTTGATGCGGAAGTAGGTGGAAAGGTCCATCGGGCACTTGACTCCGGGCGGAATGTACACGAAGCTTCCGTCTCCGAAGACTGCGCTGTTGAGCGCCGCGAAGTAATTGTCGCCAGCGGGTACGACCGAGCCCAGGTATTCCTCAATGAGTTCGGGATATTCCTTGATGGCGTCGCTAATGCTGCAGAATAAAATCCCCATTTCCATGAGCTTACGCTTATGGCTGGTGTAAATGCTGACCGAGTCAAAGACCGCGTCTACGGCCACGTTGGCAAGGCGTTTCTGTTCGTCGAGCGGAATTCCGAGCTTTTCGAAGGTGGCCAGGAGTTCCGGGTCCACGTCTTCGATTTTTTCGTGGCTCTTCTTGGTCTTCGGGGCGGAGTAGTAGACGATGTCCTGCAGGTCGACCGGTGCAAAACTCAGTTCGCCCCAGTTCGGCAGCTCCATTGTCTTGAGCTTCTCGTATGCCTTCAGGCGAAAATCGAGCATGAACTGCGGTTCACCGCGGAGCTTGGATGCCCTGCGGATGATATCTTCGTTCAGGCCTTTTTCAAAAGCCTCGTTTTCGATATCCGTCACGAACCCGTATTTATAGTTCTCGCTCATTTTTACCTTTTTGGTGCTTCGATTGCGGCACAAATATAAAAAACTTTTATATTTTAAAGAAAAAATACGGATTGAAAATTATGAAAACACCATTCCTGAAAGTATTCCTCGGCGCAGCCGTTGCTTCCACAATGTTCCTTGCCGCTTGTGGCGATGACAATTCTACGGGGCTTCCTCCTACGCCGCCGGCCTCATCTGCCGATCCGACGTTGAGTTCTTCTGAAACTGTTCCGGTAAGTTCCGTTACGGAGCCCGTATCCCAGGGGACCGACCCTCTGGAGTCATCCTCGTCTGTTGCGCTTCCGCCTGAAAGCAGCGAAACTGTGCCCCCGGAATCCTCCGTGTCGGGTTATGTTGCTGGAACCCTCGAAGAAGAAATTGCGAAGGACGCTCCGTTTGTTGAGGCCAGTTCTGCCAACGGCACGCTTACTCCGGTTGCCGACCTGCTGGCTTCGCTCCAGCCCACGGATCGCGTGATTTTTGTGTTGCGCCATGCACGTCGCGGTAGCGGTACCGGCAGGGAGACCCCGCTTCACAATACGGGCGTAAAGCAGGCCCAGGCCCTCGGTGCGGCAATTGCCGAGGTCAATCCGACCGAACCGATTTTCTATGCACATTCCGACTACGTGCGTACGCAGCAGACTGCCCAGAACATCTTTGTGGGCCGTGGTGGCGATGCCGCCTTGTTCACGAGTACCATCGTTCCGAAACTCGCTGGCGGTGGTTATGTGAAGAACGATTCTCTGCTTAAGCTCCATGCCGAAGAAGATTTCGAGACGAATCAGATTCAGACATTTGCCAACTGGATGTACAATGGCGTCTATGAAGATGCGTTCAACGACCTTACGCAAACGAGCGTTGCCTTCTTGACCCAGCACATACTGCCGGCATTCCCGAATGAATACCGCATCGGTATCATGATTTCTCACGATATGACGATTGCTCCGCTCGTGGCTTATTGCACCAAGCACGCCGTGAATTTCAAGGCCCATGAAAATCTGGACTACTGGCTCGGTTACGTGCAGGGCCTGGCTATCGTGATTGCTCCTGATGGCAGCCGCACGTATTACCCGGTGAACGGTTTGTACGGCGAGTACGCTTACCTTGACGGAGCTGTCAATAGGTCATGAACGATAATCGAGAGGCTTTCGGTTCTAGACTAGGTTTTATCCTGGTCTCGGCAGGTTGTGCCATCGGACTTGGCAACGTTTGGCGATTCCCGTTCATTACCGGACAGTATGGCGGTGCCGCGTTTGTCCTGATTTACCTGTTCTTCCTGGCGGTTTTCGGGTTCCCTATCCTCGTGATGGAGTTTGCCGTTGGTCGAGCCTCGCGCCGTGGCGTGGGGGCCTCCTTTGCTCGCCTTGAAAAGCCTGGGCACAAGTGGCACTATGCCGGCGTGCCGATGATTGCGGCAAACTACCTGCTGATGATGTTCTACACGACCGTCACCGGCTGGATGCTCTACTATTTCTACCGCATGGTGACAATGGGCGACTTGATGATGATGTCGCCTGCAGAAGTGGGTGCCGAATTTGGCGTGATGCTCTCGAATGCTCCGCTACTGTGCTTCTGGATGGTCGTCGCTGTTTCTCTCGGGCTTTCGATTGTGGCTCTAGGCCTCAAGAAGGGTGTCGAGGGGGTGACGAAGATAATGATGTCTGCCCTGCTTGTTATTATGCTGCTGCTCATGCTGCGTGCAGTGACGCTGCCAGGTGCAGCGGAAGGCCTCAAGTTCTACTTGATGCCGGACTTCGCGAAACTCCGTGAGGCAGGGCTCGGCAAGGTCATTTTTGCAGCCCTCGGGCAGTCGTTCTTTACGCTAAGTCTCGGTATCGGTTCCATGAGCATTTTCGGAAGCTATATCGACAAGCGCCATTCCTTGCCGAAAGAGGCGGCGAATATCTGTATCCTTGATACGGGTGTTGCGCTGGTAGCGGGCCTTATCATTATTCCATCGTGTTTTGCATTTGGCCTTAGCCCCAATGCTGGCCCGGGTTTGATTTTTGCGACGCTCCCGAACGTGTTTGCGCAGATGCCTGCAGGCCGTATTTGCGGTGCGGCGTTCTTCTTGTTCATGTCGTTTGCGGCGCTTTCGACGCTTGTTGCTGTATTTGAAAATATTGTGGCCTTCTGGATTGACGTTCGCAATGTGCCGCGTGTCAAGGCAGTCAAGTGGAACTTTGTCGCCATCGTGCTCCTGTCGCTCCCGTGCGCGCTGGGCTTCAATGTGCTTTCGGGCTTTGAACCCTTCGGTGAGGGCAGCTGCGTGCTCGATCTGGAAGACTTCCTCGTTTCCAACACGTTCCTCCCGCTGGGTGCGCTCGTGTTCGTGCTGTTCTGTAATCACAAGTTCGGCTGGAAGCAGGAGAACTTCTTGACAGAAGCGAACTCGGGGAACGGAATCAGGATTCCGGTAAATCCGGTGCTGTGCTTCTACTTCAAGTGGGTGCTGCCGGCGGTAATCTTTGTGATTCTCGTGTTCGGTTATCTTGAAAAATTTGCACCCGGACTGTACGCGCGCATCTTTGGCTAGTTGCCGTGCGCACTTTCGATGACTTCAACGGTCAACTTGTTGAAGGCGATTTTTCCACCTTCCCGCAGTTCCAAGGCTGCACGGAAGGTGGTTTCGTTTTTCTTGAACGGCTCCAAAATTGGGGTCGCTTTTTTCTTTAGCAGTTCTTCGATTTCTTCGTCGCTGAATTTGCGCTGGTAGAACACCTGCGGAATGCCGTAGTTGCATTGCGGGCACACGTAGGCGCCGGTTTCGTTTGTGCCCTGCGGGCCGCTTTGCTGGGGAGTGCTGCCGCGGAAGCGCAGGTTGCCGCCGCATACGGGGCAGGGGAGGTCCCTGTGCTGGAATTCGAATACGGCACGGCCCTTGTCGGCGCCTTCGCCCCACTTGAGGGCGGCCGCGAATTCGGTGCCCTTTTTGCTCTTGAAGCCTTGAATGAGCGGCGTGTGCCCGCTTGTGAACAGTGCCGCGATTTCTTTTGCGGTAAGCGTGTGGCCCGCGATTGTCTTGAAGAGGGTAAAGTTGCAATTGCAGAATATCGCGTTCTTGTTTTCTTCGAGCGGGCTACCGCACAGCGGGCACTTGTAATCTGTCTTTTGCCCGTGGAACTTGCCGTCGCTCTCGAAGGCGAACTGAATATTGAAATCCTTGTCGAGCGTGAGTTTGGCCGAGAATTCGGAGCCCTTCTTGCTCTTGAAACCGGAAAGCGGGCCGACGGTTTCGCCGGCGAGGAGTGCCTTGACTTCGGAGTGGGCGAGCATCTTGCCTGCCACGGTGTGCCCGAACCTGAAGCCGCATTCCGCATTGGGGCACACGTAGCCCCACGGGGCGATTTCGAGCGGCTGGCCGCACTTGGGGCACGCAATGGCCTCGGTTACGGTTTCGCGCTCGAACTGGCTCCCGTATTTCTCCCGCAGGTGTTCGAAGAGTTCCTTCACGTAGTTGACGATTCCGTCGCGGAATTCTACCGGCGTGAGCTGGCCTTTTTCGACCTGGGAGAGCTTGTACTCCCATTCACCCGTCATCTCGGGCGATTTCACCTTCTCGTCCATGAGCGCGATGACTTCGCGCCCGCGCTCTGTACTGACCAGGTAATTTTTTTGCGCCTCGATGAACCCGCGCTTTTTGAGTGTCTCGATGATGCCCGCCTGCGTGGCCGGAGTGCCGAGCCCGCGGTCCTTCATGGCCTCGGCGAGTTCCTCGTTCTCGATTTGCTTGCCGGCAGTCTTCATTGCGGCAAGGAGAGTCGCCTCGGTGTAGTACTTGGGCTTGCTCTTCTTTTTCTTCTGCAGTTCTACGCTGTCGAAGGGGGAGGTGTCGCCCACGTTCCATTCCGGGAAGGCTTCGACCAGGTTCGTGATTTCGTCGCTGTCGCCCTTGCCTTCGGCGCCTCCGTCAGCTTTTCCGGCCTCCGCGCCGGCATCGCTCTTCTTTCCTTTCGTCTTTCGTCTCTCGTCTTTCGTCTCTTTTACCAGCGCGCGGAATCCCAAATCCTCGTTGCGCTTCAGCTTTAGGCGGAAAAGGTCCGGCGCATTCGTTTCGCCGCCTTTCGCCTCAAGGATAATTTCCATCTCGCTCCATACGTACGGCTTGAGCCATGCCTGTACAAAGCGTTCTTTGGCTAGGTCGTAAATCTTCTGCTCCATTTCAGGGAGCCCGTTCGGGGTTTCGCCGGTCGGGATGATGGCGAAGTGGTCGGTGACCTTGCTCGAGTTGATGAAGACGAAATTCTCGCTTTCGTTGCGCATCACGCCCTTCTGTTCGGGGCTGGCGAGCCTCTGCGCGAGCGCGTAGGCTTCCTGCTTCATGGTGTCGGGCAGGTATTGCGAGTCGGTGCGCGGGTAGGTGAGCAGCTTCTTTTCGTAGAGGTTCTGTGCGCAGTCCAATACTTGTTGGGCGCTGAACTTGAAACGCTTGTTTCCTTCTTTCTGCAGTTCCGTGAGGTCGAAGGGTTTCTGCGGGAACTGCTTTTTCTGCTGGGTGTCGATTTTCGCGATGGTCGCCGGTGCGGGCGGCTTGCAACGCTCCACGACCGCATTCGCTTCCGCTTCCTTCTCAAAAACCGCGACTTTTAAACCGTCATTTGTCATCCCCGGCTTGGCCGGGGATCTAGTATCCTCTTTTGTTTCCTGCTTGACGTATTGCGCCTGATACCCTTTCCATGTGCCGACGACGCTGTAGTAGTACAGTTCCTTGAACTGCTCCACTAGGGTATCGCGTTCCACGACCAGGTTCAAGGTCGGTGTTTGCACTCGACCTACTGAAATCATTTTCCCGCGCCCGGCGGTGAGCGTGTAGGCGCGTGTCGCGTTGAGGCCCACCATCCAGTCGGCCCGCTGGCGGAGCCGTGCGGCATAGCTCAGGTTTACGCGCTGCGTGGCGTCTTCCAGGTTCTTCCACGCCTTGTCCAGATCCTTCGCCACGTAGCTGTTCACCCACAGGCGCTTGATGGTCTTCTGCTTGAATGCGGGCGTAAAGTCGAGCACCAAATCGAAAATCAGGTTTCCTTCGCGGCCGGCATCCGCGCCGTTCACGAGCACGTCGGCCTGTTCCATCATCTGGCGCACTACCGCGAGCTGCTTTCGGGTGCTCTCGATTTCCATCAGGCGGAATTTTTCGGGCAAAAGCGGTAGGTTTGAAAGTCGCCAACCGCCTTCGTAACCGGGGTAGGCGTCGAGCGGCGCGAGCGTAATCAGGTGGCCCACGCACCAGGTGATGCAGTGGTTCTTGCCGATAAGGCATCCGTCGCCCTGCGTGAACTTCTCTCCCTCGATCCGCTCGAGCATCGGGCGGTAGTGTTGGTTTGCAACAGAGGGCTTTTCGGCGACGAGGAGAATCATGGTTGCCGAAAAGATATAAAATTGATGTGCGTCTAGGCCTGCTGTTTCCAGTGTTTTAGTTGCGAAAGGTGCGAGTCAAATATACCTACGGCCTGGCGCAAATGCAAGAAACAGGCTGTTGCGTTGTGTAAAAGATAAACTAGTCTTTTGATGGGACTTGTCTCGGCATCTTCAGGTTCAGGGGGCGGTAAAGCTCGTCGTATATCTGTTGGAGCTGTTTCGGCTCGAAATCGTAAAGGCGGAAAGTTCCAATGACGCTTCTTGCGGTATCGAGGTTGCCGAGATTCCTCCCGACCTGGATATGCTTGAAACCGATAATATTGATTGCCCGCATAAGGGGGAGAAGTTCGCGTAGAATTCGCTTGTTATTGCCGTCTTCCAGTATCAGGACAATCCAGTCGCTATCGGGAAAATCGTTGAACCGTCTACGCGCCATAGCCAGGTCCTTGGCGATTAAATTGAACGGGGACAACGGCTTGATTTCTGCGTGTGGAAAGTCCCGGTTGCGGATAGTTTCCAGTGAATTCGGAGGTCGCTCTCCTGAAAATCCGTCGCCGGTCATTGCGATGAACGCTCCGGTGGAATCGGTGATGCAGGCTTTGCTGGAATCGGAATGTAGCGCCCATATCTTTTTACCGGGGTCATCTTCCGCTTCCTTTTGGATGGCGACGTATAGGACTTCCGGTTTTCTCTTCTGATAGTCGTCCGATGAGGGATTGGTGAGTTCCGTCAAAACGGTGTAATAGGTGTTCGGCAAGAATCCGCCCCGCGCTCCAATCACGAAATAGCTGTCGGTGACGGCGACGGCCAAATTCAGTAGGGAAGGATCATCTGCTTCAAAAGGAACAGGGAAATCCTCGAACATGCCGTCGGAGCTTGCGTTTGACAGTTCCTTCGGTGTCGAGCACGCTCCCGCAAGAACGCTTATGATTGCGAAAAGAAAAATTTTTTTCATACTACTTATTCAAAGGTAATATACGCTTTTCTTTGCAGAAAAGCAAGCAATGCGCTTTGCTGTGTGGGGCGTTTTCAGTGTGTTTGGTCACGGGGTGGTTGTTTTGGGGCGGGGTTTGGGTTATATTTAGGGATGAGTTTTTTTATGCTGAAGAAGTTTGTTCTGGGGAGTATGGTTGTGGTGGCGGCGTTGCTTGGCAATGCTTGCGGCGATGACGACAGCAGTTTCGCCCCGCGGGACGAGGATTCCTCTTCGTCCATTTGCGAAGACTGCGACGATGCCAGCAGCAGCTCTGCGAAGTCAAGCAGTTCCGTGCGGTCGTCATCCAGCGTCACACCGAAATCGAGCAGCAGTTCTGCAAAGTCCAGTAGCAGCTCGGTGCGTTCGTCATCCTCGGCTCCGGTCGAGGATCTGTCTAGCAGTTCAGCAAAGTCCAGTAGCAGCTCGGCGAAGTCTTCTTCGTCGGTGTCTAGCAGTTCCGCAAAATCAAGCAGCAGTTCTGCGGAATCGAGCAGCAGTGAGTACGTTCCGTTCGACCACTCGCAAACGTTGGCTGGTGCCTACAAGGTAGGCGAAAATGCCTATAAGCAGTTTACTGATACACGTAATGGCCGTAGTTACTATTACATTACAATCACATCGGATTACAGCGGAAAATCTGTCACTGTCATGGCCGAAAACCTGAACATTGGCAAAATGGTTCCAGGAGCCGATGATCAGAACAATGACAACGAAATAGAACGTTACTGTTACAATAACGATACCACTAAGTGCGATGAGTTTGGTGGCTTGTACCAGTGGGCGGAAATGATGCAATTGCCAAGCCGTTGCAACACGGAAAGCTGTGCCGATCTTATTCAAGAAAATCATCAAGGAATTTGCCCCGAAGGTTGGCGCTTGTTTACGTGGGATGATTACGTGATTGTTCGCGGTTATAAGGATGAATACAGTGATGGTATCAAAGGTTTACGCTCGACGTATGGTTTTAGTGGGACTAATGCGAGTGGTTTTTCGCTTACAGGTGCTGGTATGAGAACCAAGTTGGGCGCATTTGATGGCTTAAAGGAAGTGATGGCTTGGTTCCGTCCTGAAGAATATGAATCTGATGCGGCAAATCGTGCACACCATGGCTTATTTGATAATAACGATTTTGCACCGGCGAAAGAGAACAGAGATTTAAAAGTTAATGGCTTTTCCGTCCGTTGTGTGATGGTCGAAAAATAACCACAACGAAGACTTTCTTCATCATCAATCATCCATTACACATCACTTTTAAAAGCCGGGGCGTTGCGGGGCGGCGAGCGCCCGCTCGAGAGGGTGGCGGAAGACTCGCCCTGGACCCTATCGCTGTGCTCCAGGGTGACAGAAGGGCGAGGCTGCAGCCAGGGGGAGGCGTCCCCCTTTTATAGACGAAAGAACGGCTCTAAATGCTAACCTCGGTTATGCCAAAACAAGTTTTGTCGCGACTCTCGGTTTACGCATTTGTCGTCTAATTCCTATATTTTCTACGCAAAAATTTTTAACAAGGATATTGTTATGGCAAAGATTGCTATTCTCGGTTACGGTAACCTCGGTCGCGGTGTAGAATGCGCCGTGAAGCAGGCTCCGGATATGGAACTCGTCGCTGTTTTCACCCGTCGTGACCCCTCTACGGTCAAGATCCAGACGGCTGGCGTTCCGGTGCTGAACGTTTCTGAAATGGAAGCCTGGAAAGGCAAGGTGGACCTGCTCATCATCTGTGGCGGTTCCGCTACCGACCTGCCGGTGCTCACCCCGAAGTATGCCGCCATGTTCAACGTGATCGATTCCTTCGACACGCACGCCAAGATTCCGCAGCACTTCGCTGCCGTCGACGCTGCTGCCAAGGCCGCCGGCAAGATCGCGATGATCTCCGTCGGTTGGGACCCGGGCATGTTCAGCCTGAACCGCGTGTACGCCCAGTCTATCCTCCCGGAAGGCAAGGACTACACGTTCTGGGGCAAGGGTGTTTCCCAGGGCCATAGCGACGCTGTCCGCCGCATCAAGGGCGTGAAGAACGCCAAGCAGTACACCTGCCCGGTGGAAGCTGCTCTCGAAGCTGTGCGTAGCGGTTCCATGCCGGAACTCACCACGCGCCAGAAGCACACGCGTCTCGTTTACGTGGTTGCCGAAGAAGGTGCCGACAAGGCCTACATCGAAAACGCCATCAAGACGATGCCGAACTACTTCGATGAATACGACACCACGGTGAATTTCATCAGCGAAGAAGAATTCAACAAGAACCACAGCGGGCTCGCTCACGGCGGTTTCGTGATTCGTACTGGCAAGACAGGCATGAATAAGGAACACACCCACGTGATCGAATACAGCCTCAAGCTCGATTCCAACCCGGAATTCACGACGAGCGTTCTTGTGGCTTACGCCCGCGCCGCTCTCCGCATGAAGGCTAACGGAGTGACCGGTTGCAAGACCGTTCTCGACGTGCCGCCTGCATACCTCAGCACTCTGAGCGACGAAGAACTGAGAGCGCACTGCTTGTAGTGTAAGCGTCATCCTGAGGCCACGAAGTGACCGAAGGATCCAGGCTTGCTGACGATGAAGAATAAAAGTCCCGCCATCGGCGGGATTTTTTTGTGGTTATAGTTGTGCGGCCCGTTAGCGGCTGAGTTCCAGCACGTAGTCGGCGTCGTTCACAAAATCTTGTGCGTGCTCGATGGCGATGACGGTGTGGCCCGCTTCGGTGAGCCCGTGGATAAGCGCGAGCAGGTGCTCGATGTCTTTTTTGTGCAGGCCGCGTGCGGGCTCGTCGAAGAGGAACAGTGTGTTGGGCGCTTTTGCACGGGCGAGCGCGATGGAAAGGCGCAGGCGGGCGCGTTCGCCTCCGGAGAGGTGCGCGGTGGTCTGCCCGAGCCGCAGGTACCCGAGCCCCGTGTCGGCGAGAGGCTTTAGCTTGTCTACAAAAGGCTTGAGGTTTGCGAAAATCTTGCAGGCTTCCGAAATTTCCAGGTCGAGGACGTCGGCGATGGAAAGCGACTTGAAGCGTACTTCCAGGATTTCGTCCTTGAAACGGCGCCCGAGGCACACGGGGCATTCGGTTTCTTCGTAGCCTGCGCCGTCGTAAAGTACGCCTTCGCCCTTGCAGTTCTCGCAACGGCCGCCGGGAGCGTGCGTCGCGAATTTGCTGGCGGTGTAGCCGCGCACCTTGCTTTCGGGGAGTTTCGCGAACAGGTCGCGGAGTTGCGTGTTCAGGTTGATGGCGGACGCGACCGTACTGCGGCGGTTGCCGTGGAAGTCGCCGGTCGAAAGTATGGAGAACGCCTGGATGCCGAAACGCTCGAACTCACCGGCGCTTGCGCGGGTGGCTATGTTCCTGAACAGGAGCGTGGACTTGCCGCTGCCGCTCTGGCCCGTGATGACGCTGAACTTTTGCACTGGGAAATCTGCCGAGACAGGCTTCATGTCGAACATCGCGAAGTCCTTGACGCTGATGCCCGCAGCTTTGTTGCGCGATTTGCTCGCCGTTGCCTTCGTCGCCTGAGTTGTCATCCCCGGCGCCTTTGTTGTCATCCCCGCCTTGTGCGGGGATCTCCCTTTCTCGTCCAGTCCCTTAATCCACATCCCCGTCGGCGACTGCGGATTTTCCAGCACGTCCTTTGCTGTTCCCTGGAAAAGTATTTCGCCGCCTTTCTCGCCGGCGCCAGGCCCCATTTCGATAACCCAGTCCGCCTTCTTGATGATGAGCGGGTTGTGCTCTATTAGCACGAGCGTGTTCCCGCGGGACTGGACCTTCTTAAGGACTTTCCAGAGGGCTTCTACGTCGCAGGCGTGTAGCCCGCTGGCCGGTTCGTCGAGGACAATCAGGAGCCCGTTCAGGTGGCCGGTCGAAAGGCTCGAAAGTCTGAGCCTCTGGATTTCGCCACCTGAGAGGCTGTAGCCTGCGCGGCCCGCAGTGAGGTAGCCGATGCCAAGTTCGTTGATGGCCTGGATGCGGTCGATAAGTGCGTTGAATGCGGGCTTCTGGTTCGCGAGGATTCTCCCGCCGAAAAGGTCGCGGACCTTCTTTTCGAGGGATGTGAACGGTGTTTCCAGGATGTCTTTCCAGGTGGTGTCGCCGATGGTCGCGTTCAAGATATTCTGCCGCAGCCGAAATCCATTGCATACGGGGCATTCTTCTTCGCTGCGGTCACCTGTGTCGTGACCAGCACCTTCGGGTTCAATGCTCCCGGTGCCGCTGCATTCAGGGCATGCGCAAGCCCGCGAGTAGGGCGAAAGGTCTTCGGGCTCGAGCGGTCTTGTTTGCCCCGCCCCGTGGTCGGGGCAACGCGGCACCGTGCTGTAAAGCGTGCGCTTGCCGCCGTTATCGAGAATGAGTTCCCCGTGCGTGAGTTTCAGGACGCCGTCTACGGCCTCGGCGATGCGGGTGCGCGTGTTCTCGCGGACAATTACGCGGTCTACGACGATGAAGAATTCCTGCGGGACAATCTTGCGTTCGGCATCCGTGAGGTCGGCGAGCGAGTAGACCACGCCGTCGGCCATCGCGCGGGTGAACCCCTGTGCCAGGAACACCGCCGACAATTTGTCGAGGCTTGCCTTTGTCCGGCGCGGTTCTTTCCCGCCGTTATCTACGGGGGCGAAAAACTGCAGCTTGCTCCCTTGCGGCAACCCTGCAATTTCCCGGATAATCTCTTCGCGGCTCGTGCTCTCCATGGGCTTCCCGCATACGGGGCACGCGGGCTTCGCGAACCGGGCGAACAGTGAGCGCATCGTGCCGTCGCATTCCGAAAGGCTCAGCGCATACGATTTCGCGGGTGTTTCCCCGTGGCTTGCCCCGATGGCAAGGCTTGCCGGCAACCCTTCCGCGCTATCCAGCGGGACAATCCTGCGGCCGCCGAGCAGTTCGGCTGCGAAGGGGGAGAGTGTTTCCAGGTAGCGTCGTTTCGATTCCCCGTGCAGCGTATCGAGCACTAGGGTCGACTTGCCGCAGCCGGATGGCCCGCATACGACGGTAACGCCCCCTAACGGGAACTGTGCGTCCACGTTCTTGAGGTTGTGCAGCCTGCACCCGCGTATGGATATGAAACTCGAACCAGCCACTGGTCACCCAATTGGTAATGTGTAGTGTGGAATGGGTAATTACACATTTCACACTTCATATCTCACATTATTTACTCCCTGACGGTGAAGCGCAGTTCCCCGAACGGAGTGCAGAAGTCGAGGTTTTCCAGGTTGTTTGCTTCGATGCCGGCAAACATGCGGTAGCCGCCGCCAATAGAAACCTCGAGCATCTTCGTGATGCGGTAGTTGAAGTGTACCGCCATGTCGGCGATAAAGAAGTAGTCTTCGGATTCGTAGGCCTCGTCATCGGGTTCGAGCGCGCTGACGGCGCCACCGCCGATTTCGATAGGCACGGAGAGGGAGAACTTGTCGATGCGCAGCGGGAACAGTTCCACGAAGCCACCGAAGGCCTTGTAGTTCACCATCTGCTGTTGCTTCACGTTGTGGTTCTTCACGTCGCTCATGATGGAGGAAACCCATGCGCCGGCGGAGATGAGCGGGAGGAAGTCGATACCGATGCGGAGGTTCATGAAGATGGTTCCGTCGTCGGTAATCATGGAGTTGCCGCCGGAGATTCCGAACAGTGCCTTGATGCCGTCGCTCGATTCCTCGCTCTTGGTGGCGGTGTTTTCGCCCATGCCCGCGAGTTCGGCAAAGCTGGACGTTGCCGCGAAGAGCATGAGTATTGTGGCGATGGCGAACTTTTTCACCATGCTAGTCGTTTTTTTCTGATTGTTCTGCATTGTGGACGTCCTCCAGGGTTGCGGTCCAGTTCCATTTCTTTTGCGAGGATTCCGGCCAGTAGCAGATGGTCCATACGAGGCTGTTTGCGCACAGGATGATGGACCACACGCCAAAGAGCAAGAACAGGAACAGCGGGATAAAGGCGAGCGACCCGTAGAAGATGGACATGCGGGTTACCATCGCGCTCTGGATGAGCATGAGAATTTTTACGTAGATGTTGATGCAGATCCATGCAATGACTGTCGCCATGAGGGAAACCGCGAAGAGCCTGGCCTTGGAGTAGGGGGGCGCCTTGCCGGTCTCACGCTGCCTGAGGCTTCTGGCGGGGAGTGCGTGGAGCATCAGGAATATGAGCAGCATCGCGGCGAAGTGGAACGCGATGTACCAGAATGCGGTAATGAGGATCTTCAGGAGCTCGGGCGAGAAGTGGAACCCGTCCACGATAATCAGCGAGAGCACGTTCTGCACGTGGTTTACGAACCCGGCGAACATTCCGATGATACCCGCGAAAATGAGCAGGAAGGGGGTGTAGACCTGGATCTGACGGATGACCGTTCTGGAGGTCTTGACTTCCCAGACGACGTTGAAGTTCGTCTCGAGACTCCCGAAGGCGAGGATGAATGTCGCAAAGAGGCCGAGGGCGCCGATGAATCCGAGCTTTCCGATGGGGATGTGCTCCGCATTTTCGACAATCGCCTGCACTTGGTCGGTGGGCCAGTCCAGACCCAACATTTCGAGAATAATGGGCAGGTAGTCGCTCATGAAGTTGCCGAAGCCGACCGCAAGTGTGATGGATGTCAACAAAATGAGCAGGGGAACTATGGCCACCAGTGTGGTGTAGGTGAGCGATGCCGCACGGGTCATTCCGTGATAATACAGGAACGACTTGCCGGTAACGACAGCGATTTTCACTACCTTGGGCGAACGGGCGGCGAGACTATCGAACAGCCGTTCCCAGGAAAAGTTTTTCCACCAATCGGGCATATTGGCCAAAATTTAGCAAAAGGGGCAAGATTTCGGGCTTGTCTGCCGGATAAAGTCCACATTTTACCAAAAAAATGACTAAAATGTGGACGTTTTATTTTTATTACAAAAGTGAAATTAAATAATTCTGTAAAATTTACGAAAATAATGTAGACTTTTTATTGAAAAAGAGATATATTTATGAAAGGGGCTACGGATTGGTGTGCCGTTGTCCGCTTTTGGAATTAAATTACCTATAGATAGGGAAGGTTCATTATGGGATTGATTATGGGTCACAAAGAAGGTTGTTTCAAGACTTTCGTGGGGATGGTGCTTGCCTTCGGGCTTGCCGTTCCCGCATTCGCTGCTAACCGCCAGATGGAAAAACTTTCGCGAGGTCTTGCGGTTGCGAACACGGGCAAGGGTATGCTCGTGAGTTGGCGCCTCTTGGGCACCGAGAATCCGGACACGGAATTCAACCTTTACCGTGACGGAACGAAAATCGCCACCATCGGAAAGACTGCTGGCACGAACTACCTGGATGCTGAAGGCAAGACGACTTCCAAGTATACGGTTGCCGCCGTGGTGAACGGCAAGGAAGGCAAGGCGGAAGGTGCACTTATTGTGTTGGATCAGAACAGCAAGGGGTTCCCGTACAAGACCATCAAGGGGCTCAATGTACCAAAGGACCAGACGATGCCGGATGGCTCTACATGCAGCTACAGCCCCAACGACATGAGCGTGGGCGACCTGGATGGCGATGGCGAACTGGATTTGGTTCTCAAATGGGATCCGAACAATTCCAAGGACAATTCCCAGTCGGGTTACACGGGTACCGTGTTTATTGACGGCTTGAAGATGGATGGAACCCTCCTGTGGCGTATCGACCTCGGCAAGAATATCCGTGCCGGCGCCCATTACACGCAGTTCATGGTCTACGACCTGGATGGCGACGGTATTGCCGAAATCGTGATGAAAACCTCCGACGGCACGGTCGACGGCAAGGGCAAGGTTATTGGCGACGGTTCCAAGGATTACCGGACCTCTTCGGGAACCATCATGTCGGGTAACGAGTACTTGACGGTGTTCAAGGGAAATACCGGCGAGGCTGTCCATACGATTAACTACTGGCCCGCCCGTGGAAAGATTTCGGGCGACACCTACGGCAACCGTGACAACCGCATGCTGGCGGCGATTGCCTACCTCGACGGGGTTCACCCGAGTGTGATCATGAGCCGCGGTTACTATACCGAATTCTTTGTGGCCGCCTATGACTTTGACGGCAAGGAACTCAAGACCCGCTGGCAGCACAGTTCCGACAAGAAGGGGCAGGGGCTTTACGGCGAAGGCAACCACAACCTTTCCGTTGGCGACCTGGATGGCGATGGCTTTGACGAAATTGTTATGGGCTCTGCGGCACTCAAGCACGACGGAACCCTCCTTTACCGTACCGGGTTTGGCCATGGCGATGCCATGCACCTGTCCGACATGGACCCGGACAAGCCGGGATTGGAAGTTTACGATGTTCACGAAGAAACCACCAACAAGTACAGCGAAGAGTTTCGGGACAAGGAAGGCAATGTTGTCTGGGGAACGTTGCAAAGTACATTGAAATGTAAGGATAAAAACGGAAACGAACATGTCGGTTGCGATAACGGTCGTGGCATGGCGGCCGATGTCGATTCCACGAATCGTGGCTTTGAAATGTGGTCGGGAACCAGCGGAGGAATCCGAACGGTAACTGGAACGACGCTTTCGGCTACGACTCCTTCGGTCAATTTCCGCATTTACTTTGACGGTGACCTGCAGGACGAACTGCTGGATGCTACAGGCAGTGGCGGCAGCGGTGGAAAGATTGAAAAGTGGAATTCCAGCAAGAAAACCGTCGATCGCTACTTCAGCTTCTATGAAGTGAATAGTTCGACTCTGAACAACTACACTAAGGCGAATCCCTGTATTGTAGCCGATCTCTTCGGTGACTGGCGCGAAGAATTCATTGCACGTTCCAGCACGGATCCTTCGACAATCACGATTTTCCAGACTCCCGTGACGACTCCGCACAGGCTCTACACGCTGATGCACGACCCGCAATACCGCGTGAGTGTCGCTTGGCAGAATGTTGCCTATAACCAGCCGCCTCATGCGAGCTATTACCTGCCCGACATGGTGAAGAACTTGAAGAAACCCGACATTTACATGCTTGGTACTGAAGGTGTCGCGGGCCTCGCTCCTTCTATTTCGAAGGTGGGCGATGGGCTTGAAAACCAGGGAATCCTGCTAGGTAATGCAATCGAGAGCTTCGGCTACAAGTTTATCGGCTGCGACGGCGTGAAGGTGACTGGACTCCCGAAGGGCGTGACCGCGAAGGTAGAGGGTTCGACCGTGACCATTTCGGGAACTCCGACGGAAGCGGGCGTATTTGCCTACACCGTTGTAACCGAAGGTGGTGAGGGTGATGCCGCGTCTGCGAAGGGTGTGCTCTCTGTTGCTGCTCCGGGAAATGCTGAAGAGGTTGCGACGAAGAAGGAGGCTTCCAAGGTCGATGCTTCTACGCCGGATGCGGGAATTGGCTGGTCCGAGACGACCAATACGGGCTTTGTCGAGAAGGGATACTTCAACTTCGACAACTCTACTGCAAGCTACGGAACATGGAACCTGTATTCCGAGCATACTGCTTCTACCACCATCAGTATCCGCTTTGCAAACGGTGGCAGTGCCGCACGCGATATGGAACTTGTGGTGAACGGAGTCAAGGTAGGGACAGTCTCTATGGATGCGACCGGCGGCTGGACGACTTGGCTTACGACCGATGCGAAGATTGATTTGGCAAAGGGACTCAATACGATTACGCTTAAGTCGACGACTGCCGATGGTGGCGCGAATGTGGATATGTTCTACTTCGATATCGAAGGCGTGAGCGCCTATGCGGGCCAGGTCGACGAGCAGACCACGATAAAGCCTGTTGCAGCTTCTGTGCGTGGAATGGTGTTCAACCCCTCGACGGGTGTGTTGTACACCCCGAAAGCAGGCCTTGCTGAAATTTACTTCTACGACATGTCCGGTGCGATGCGCCTGGGCGTTTCCAGGAACGTGACGGCGGGAATGAGCGAAATTTCGCTTGACCGCGAACTGCTCCCGAAGGGCCTGTACGTCGTGAAGGTCAAACTTGACGGGAAATTGATGCAGAAGAGTGTGTTTAGGAATTAGAAACGCGCAAAAATAGTATTATTACTTAAGGTAAGGATGTTTTGGAACTTAACCAATAAATGTAAGGCATAGTTATGGCTAAACATCCTTATTTCGCTATCCTTGCGCTACTTATTGCGCTCCCGCTCCAATCCTTCGCGCTTCCCCGCCAAATGGAGGCGATAAACCGTGGCCTTCTCGTCTCGAACGTGGGCAAGTCCGGCATGCTCGTCTCGTGGCGCCTGCTTGGTACGGAAGATTCCGGCACGGAGTTCAACCTCTACCGCGACGGTGAAAAAATCGCTACCATCGGGAGCAATGCTGGCACCAACTACCTGGATGCCGCCGGCAAAGTTACTTCCAAGTACGCTGTCGCAGCCGTTGTGGGTGGCAAGGAAGGCCCGAAGCTGGAACCCTCCATCGTCCTAGATTCGACGGTGGTGGATAAGGGTAAATCCGTTCCGTACAAGGTTCTCAAGCTGGACCGCCCCGCAAGCCAGGTAATGCCTGATTCCGATAATACGGTCTGCAATTACTATCCGGACGACATGAGTGTCGGTGACCTGGATGGCGATGGTGAATACGAACTTGTCGTAAAGTGGATTCCGGACAACTACAAGGACAACTCCCAGTCCATGGTTGGTTCGTACACGGGAACGGTCTTTATCGATGCCTACGAACTTGACGGTACTAAGCTCTGGCGAATAAGCCTTGGCAGGAATATCCGTGCGGGTGCGCACTACACGCAGTTCCAGGTTTTTGACTACGATGGCGATGGCAAGGCCGAAATGATTGTGAAGACCGGTGACGGAACTATCGACGGCAAGGGCAAGGTTATCGGGGATTCTACCAAGGATTACCGCAATGAATCGGGAATTATTATTGAAGGTCCTGAATACTTGACGGTGTTCAGGGGTTCTGACGGTGCCGAGATTACGACGATTGATTACGTTCCGTCGCGCGATATCAGGGCGTTTGGCCCCTATGATTCCTTGGGCCTCAACTGGGGTGACAAGTACGGTAACCGCTGTGACCGTTTTTTGGCGGCGACCGCCTACCTCGATGGCGTGCACCCGAGCCTGATTACTGCCCGCGGCTACTATACGGCGGCCTACGTGGTGGCTTTCGACTTTGACGGCAAAAACTTGAAGCAGCGCTGGTTCCACAAGTCTGAAACTCCGGGCGAGGGGCTTTTCCGTCAGGGCAACCTCAATATAGTTGTTGGCGACCTCGATGACGATGGCAAGGATGAAATTGTCTATGGTGGTGCGGCCCTGAATAGTGATGGAACCCTCCGTTACTCGACAGGCCTTGGTTACGGCTACGCCGCCTATGTTGGCGATTTTGATCCGGACCATGCTGGCCGCGAAGTATGGGCAATCCATTCGGATTATGACAGTGCCGAGTACATCGCCGAATTCCGCGATGACAAGGGCAATATCATTTTTGGTGACAAACCTACATTGATTAAGGAAAATGGCCGTGCCATGGTTGCCGACATCGATTCTGCTTCTCGCGGCTACGAGATGTGGTCTTACATTGTAAACGACATCCATTCTGCTAAGGGAACCCCGATCAAGCTTGATTCGTCTCTCGTACCGGACGGTGAAGAGTTTGGATATTTAGGATCTTTGGTTCCGACGAGTTTCAGGATTTATTTCGACGGCGACTTGCAGGATGAACTTTTGGATGGCCCTGTTGTTCACAAGTTCAATTCAGTAAAGAGAACGATCGAGACTTATTTTCAAGGAGATTCGACGCTCGGCCTGATTGGAAATCAGAGTACCAAGAACTTCCCGGGCCTTGTGGCAGACCTTTTCGGCGACTGGCGCGAAGAAATGATTTTCCGTTCGGAACGCGATTCGTCCAAGATTTATATTCTCTCCACTCCGGTGACGACTCCGCACCGCCTTTACACGCTGATGCACGACGCCCAGTACCGCCAGGCAGTCGCATGGCAGAACACGGCGTACAACTTGCCGCCGCACCCGAGCTACTACCTGCCCGACATGGTCCAGAAACTCACGAAGCCCAATGTCTACACGGTGGGTGAAAATGATTTTGTCGTGGATCCCGATGCTGTCCTTATCAAGAACGGAGGCGGAAAGCAAAAGCAGACTGTTACGTTGGGCGAAAAGATAAAGTCCATTAGTTTCGACTACCTGTTCTGTACCGGCGTCAAGGTAGAAGGCCTTCCGTCTGGAGTCTCTGCCAAGGTCGATTCTGCAGCGCAGACGGTCAAGATATCTGGCAAGCCGAAAAAGGTTGGAACCTTCAAGTACACGGTGACGACTGTGGGCAGCAAGGCGGGAAATGTATCGACCAAGGGCGAAATCGTCGTGAAGGAGCCGGATTCGTCCGGTACGGGTAAGGAATCTATTGCGCTGGTTCGCCTTGGAGGTGGACTCTTCTACCGCCCGGCAACGGGAGCGCTTTTCACTCCGGTTCCAGGCTTTGTCGAGGTCCTGTTCTACGATGTTGCCGGCACCGTGCGTGGTTCTGTTTCCGGCTATGTGCAGGCGGGCGAGAGCAAACTTGCTCTTGACCGTGGTGTTCTCCCGGAGGGAATGTACGTCGTGAAGGTGAAACGTGACGGGGCGATCCAGCAGAAGGGACTTTTCAGGATAAAAAAAGAATAAGTAACTAAAAATGGGAAATGGGATGTTATGAACTGTTTTACTAGAATCTGGCAGTCTGCCGTAATTGCATCGATGTTTGTCGCCCCGCTTGCGCTGGCGAAGGTGACCATCTACATGTGTGGTGACTCCACCATGCAGGACTGGGCTGCAGGCTACTGCCCCAAGCAGGGCCAGGGCCAGGATTTCCATTACTGGTTCGATGCAACCAAGGCGGAGGTCGTGAACCGCGGTCAGGGTGGCATGGCTGCCGACGGCTACTACGACATGTTCTGGAAAAAGGGTTGCTCTGCCGGTAACTGCATTGTGGAAAAATTGCAGGCGGGCGACTATGCCGTAATCCAGTTCGGCATCAACGATGTGAGCAAGAGCGACGAGGCGAAGTTTACCGTCGCGATGAGCACGATGGCGAAGGAGGCCCAGGCGAAGGGGGCGTACCCGATTATCATGAGCCCGATACGCCGCTGCTATTACGATTCTCCGACGGCCATCCACAACAGCTACCGCGGCTACCCGGCTCGCGCGAAGGCGATTGCGGATTCCCTGAACATCCCGTTCATCGACATGAGCGAGATGGTCGCGAACTACATGATTTCGGTGGGCGAGAGCTACGCGCAGCAGTTTATTTTCAACTATGCGACGAGCGCGGAGTATTCTAACCTCAAGAGCGACCAGGCTGATCAGGTTCACCTGCAGATGAACGGCGCGAACGCTTTCGGCCGCATCATTACCGAACAGATGCGTGCACATTCCGACCCGCTGGTAAAGAAGCTGGGCGACTACATGGCGCCTATGTACCAGGTGAGCGTGAAGGTTTCGCCGGAGGGCGCTGCAGAGGCGACTTCGATAAACGCCTACTACCCGCAAGGCATGACCGTCATGCTCAAGACTATCCCGAAGAGCGGCAAGAAGTTCCTTGGCTGGTATGACGGGAACGGCAATAAGGTGAGCGGGCAGGCGGTTTCTACAGTGAAGTCGCAGTACATCTACACGTTTACCATGAGGGGTGCCGCGACGCAGTATACTGCCGTGTATGAAGGCGGTACGGCGCAGAAGTACGAGGGTGATGGCGCTGCCTTGACGGCGTTCCCGACGACGACCCCGAAGAGCCTCGACGATGTGACCTTCGTGCCGTTTACCCCGATGGACGGTAGCCAGGAATCGACGGTGCCGGTAGACAAGAACATCAAGAAGTTCTTTGATGCCTACAAGCCGGATTCGGGACTTGGAACTTCGGATACCAACTGGGCGCATACGGGTCTCGGTTTCTTCAACATGGCGAATGAGAAGAACTCCTTTGCCACTTACAAGATGAAGTTCCCCGGTGCGGGTTACGTGACGCTCGCGGTACGCTATGCGAACGGAGGAACTTCTGACCGCATGTTCAACGCGTACCTGGATCACGACTACTACGTGAGCGCACCGCCTACAGGTGGTTGGGAAAACTGGGATACCGCTTACGTGGTGATGGATGCCCCGCTCGGCGAGGCGGAACTCAAGTTTATTTCGCTTACGAGTGACGGTGCGCCGAATATCGATGCCTTCGGGTTCAGTATTGACGATGTATGCCGTGTGAGTGAAGGCTGCCCCGAGGTAAGCGATACTACGGATACGACGATTGCCTTGCATGCGATTGCTGCAAATGCGGGAGTAAGGCTCCGTGGCGCTGTGCTTTCGCTGGTGCGCGATGCTGACGTGAGTGTGTTTGACATGCGTGGCCGCCTGGTGGTTCGCAAGGTTATGGCTGCGGGCGAGGTGAATCTCTCGACGCTCGTGCGCGCGAACGGCCTGTACCGCGTTGTGGTCCGTGATGGTAGTTCTAAGTTTGTCGCAACATATGCAAAGGTGAGGTAAGGATGCGTCGCATAATTAAATATCTCCTTGCTGCCTTGGTGTTCGCGGGTGTCGCCGTGAGCGATTCCACGAGTTTCAAGGTTCACGTGATTGGCGACTCTACGGTTTGCAACTACAAGGACAATGCTTACCCGCAAACAGGTTGGGGACAGATTCTGGGGAGTTTCTTTGACGGTTCCCGCGTCCAGGTGGTGAACTATGCTATCGGTGGTCGCAGCTCCAAGACGTTCGTGCAGGAAGGTCGCCTAGACGAAGTGAAGAAGAATCTCCAGAAGGGCGATGTCATGATGGTTCAGTTCGGGCATAACGACCGCTATTTTGGAAGCAAACCTCGTGAGGTCCCCTTTGATTCGCTTGGCTACTGGCTACAGCAGTATGCCGATGTGGCTAAGGGTGCGGGCGCAACTCTAGTGTATGTGACCCCGATGAACATGAATATGGGGGCCAACGGCCGCAATATCTTTACTGAATACAACGTTGTCGGCAAGATGGAGGAACTTGCCAAGAAAAATGGCGCCGTCTACGTGAACCTGAATGCAAAATCCTACAATGCTTATAGCAAGAGCTGGGACCCGGCGTATGTTTCCCGCTACCAGTTCAAGATGTTCCTAAAGGGAGAATACCCGAATTACCCGGATGGTGTCACCAACGACGGAACGACGCACTTCCAGGAATCGGGCTCCATTGCTCACTGCCAGTGGATTGCCGAGGAACTTGAAAGCGCCCTGAAAAATGAATCGTACATCTCTGCCGACAACAAGGCGAATTTGACACAGCTCGTGTCCTCCCTCAAGCCGCGTTTCGCATTTACGGTCAAGGCGAATATTTCGAACAGCAAGGGCCTCATTACGCATAACCAGCAGCTCCCCGGCGGCGCTCCGCTTACCTTGCATGTAAGCCCTGGCAGCTTTGGCAAGAAGTTCGTTGGCTGGTACGATGACGACTGTAATAAGCTTTCTGCCGATTCGAACTACTACGGCAAAAAGACCCTCTACCGCGCGGCAACCTATACGGCTGTCTTTGACGGTGGGCCCGCCTGCCAGCCGACTTCGCACGGCGAAGAAAATTCTGGCGATACTCCGACTTCTTCGAGTTCCGAGGGCCCGGAATCGTCGGGTTCCATTGACACGGCGCTTTGCTTTACGGGTGTTGCCGATGCAGCTTGGCCGTCTCCGATTGACATGGCTAGTCCCGAAGCGGGAGATGGCTGGACCGAGGCGAATCATGAAGGCTTTACGGGCCAGGGCTTCTTTAACTTTGACAACTCCGCCTATAGCACGGCTACTTACAATGTGACTTCGGACCAGTCCGCATCGAACGCGCGCGTAATGATTCGCTATTCGTTTCAGGGAAACACGGATCGAGACATGAAGCTGACTGTCGATAATGGTGAGTACGATGTGACATTCAAGTCTACCGGAAGCTGGGACAAGTGGGATACGGTCTACATTGAAGATGTGTGGGTCGATGCGCTTGACTTTAAGGTGAAGCTTGCTTCGGCCTCGGCAGATGGTGGCCCGAATATCGACATGATTGCTTTTGACATCAAGGGCGTGTACCGCACCGGATGCAAGCCCGCGAAGGTGGCAAACGATTCTGTTCCGCCGGTGCGCATTGCGCCTGTCCGCGAGATGCAATTGCAGCCCAAGGTGGGCAAGTCGTTCAATGCCCTCGGGCGGGAACTCCCGGCTTCGACGAAGGCGCGCAAGTACCCCGCAATAAGGACCTTTAATCGCTAAGCACCGTGAGTGTATGTGCGCGGGCTTACAGGATTCACGGTGTGGACTTTTTTATTGTACGGTTTGTGGACTAATTTGCTATATTCCTTCTAAAACAACGAAACAGGCTGATTTTACACTATGATTAATCTTTTTGAATATTTGAATTACCGAGACTTTTTAAGGGATGCCTACGAGGAACGCCATGCTAGCGACTGGCGCTTTAGCCACCGGTATATCGCCGACAAGGCGGGTTTCGATTCTTCGATGTTCAATAAGATTCTGCAAGGCAAACGCAACCTCACCGAACGCATGGTGAGCGTGTTTGCCGATATCTTCTGCAACGATGCGCGTGAAAAGTCGTATTTTGCAAATATGGTGGCCTTCAACCAGGCGAAAACCCATTCCGAGAGCCGCCAGTACCTTGAAAAGCTTGTGGCGACAAAGGAGTGCAAGGTCGAGGATTTGGCGAAGGACCAGTTCGAATATTTTGACCATTGGTACCATGCCGTTATCCGTGAACTGGTGACGTTCTACCCCTACGTGGGCGACGATGCCGCTCTTGGGCTCATGGTGCGCCCGCCGATTACCGCAAGCCAGGTGAAGTCTTCCATCGCGTTGCTCGAACGCCTCTCGATGATCAAGAAGAATCCCGAGACAGGCTTTTACGAGCAGACGCAGGGCCTGATTTCTAGCGGCTCTGAATCGTACAGCACAGCGGTGAATTCATACATTCAGCAGAATTTGGACGTAGCCCAGACGGCGATGGACCGTTTCGACAAGACGGAACGTAACCTTTCGACGCTCGCGTTTGCCTGCGACGAGACGACGTATAGCGAACTGGTAGAAATGGTCCGCCGTTTCCGCCGAGAGATTCTTGCAAAGGTTTCGCAGTGCGAAAAGCCCAATCGAGTTTTCCAGCTGGGGATGCAGCTGTTCCCGCTTTCGGACCCGTACCCGCCACCGCAGAGGCGAGGCCGCAAGAGGCGTATCCGCGGGCAGGAGGCTCTGGACCAGAAACAGCTTGAAGGCGGCAAGGATGCCGGGGAGGTGGACCATGTCTAGGCATGCTTTTATTCCGGCGTCTGTTGCCATGCTGCTTGCGCTTGCCGCTTGCAGTAACGACGGGAAGGTGGCCGGCGGTACCGAGGCCGAATCGACGATTGCCCTGCAGGTGCAGCTTGCTGACGGCACTCCGGCGGCAAATGCCCGCGTGCGCGTGCTCCCCGATGATTACCTGAGCGATGGCGTAAATGATGCAGAGTGGACTGCTTCCGACGGGAACGGCTTTGTGGAAATGACGGCAGAACCGGGTGACTACGCGGTGGAAGTCCGTAACGTGAAAGGCTCCGTTGCCTCGGGTGCTGTGCTGAACATTTCGCTCGATACGAATACCTCCAAGGTCGATACCGTGAAGCTCGGTGAACTTTCTACTATCGAAGGCTTCGTTTTCTTGGGCAGGAGCGCTCCGGTAATTCGCGTTGCCGGGCTTGACCGCTATGTGGTTCCCGACAGCACGGGGCACTTTGTTATCGATTCTCTCCCTTTGGGTGATTTCAAGGTCAATTTTGCCGATACGCTGGTAAACAATTCCGTTACGCTGGAGTTCGCTCCGGGCGATACGTTGTATGTAGACTGCACGGACCCGGAATCTGAAATCAAGGTATTCAAGTCGCAAGATGTCGATTCGAGCAAGTTCCCCGAGAAGGACTGGAGCGAGCATGCCGCACTGCTTTCGCAGATAGAGGGCTATGCCGTCGGTACTCTCGGAGCTGCAGGCGTTACCGATAGCCTCGGCAATATCTCCGAGGCAGAAGGCGAAATCTGCATTGTGACGACGACGGAAGACTACCTGATTGTTGAAGATACGACGGAGGTGGATTCCGCGGGTGTCGCCGCGACGAAGGCCGTAATCGCTCCGGGTTCGCTGCGTGACTGCGCCTACCGCGAAGGCCCCACGTGGGTGCTGTTCAAGGAGAGCGGAACGTACAACCTGCAGTCCCCGCTCCGCCTCAAGAAAGACAAGACTTTTGACGGTCGTGGCCGCGATGTGCGCATTGCGGGCATGGGCGTGCTGACCGACGGCTCTAGCAACCTTGTTTTCGAGAATATCACGTTTGCTGCCCCCGCGATTACGGTGCTGGACACGAGTTCCCGCAGGGCGCTCTCCATCCATAACGGCACGCACAACGTGTGGGTGGACCACTGCACCTTCGAGGAATACCCGCTGGTGGAACTCGACGTGAAGCGCGGCTCCTACGGGGTGACCATCTCCTGGTCGCGCTTCGAGAACGCGCAGACGGGCGTGCTCTTTGGGCTTGCGGGCGATATCATCAAGGAAACCTCGCAGAACCTTACGGCGCACCACAACTATTTCGCTGGCCTGAGCAATGACGGTATCCTCTCGCATGGGGGAGAGCTGCATGCCTACAACAACTTCTTCGACGGCGTCGAAAAGTCGGGCGTGGTCTGCTCGGATTCGGCCCGCTGCCTTGTCGAAAACAACATCTTCAACAACGAGATGCCCGTGACGCTCTACCGCTGGTATAACGAGGACGGCTCTCCGGTGGATTCGACTGTCGGCTTTGTCTCGATGAAGGATAACCTGCTTACGGCAGGCGATGCCCTTGACGGCGACGCCCTTGGCTACAAGCCCGATTACAAGTACGGTGTCGATATCGCCGATGCGGATAACGCTTGGTCCGTGAAAACCGGTAGCGGAGCTCGGTAGTCGGTCGATTTCGGTCGCGTTTAGCTTTTTTTACTATATTTGGGCCGTACAAAATCCCAAGGAGTAGCTAAATGCTCAAATCTACACTGCAACAGACCGATCCGGAAATCTACAACATCATTCAGGAAGAAGCCGAACGCCAGGAATATGGCATCGAGCTCATCGCTTCTGAAAACTACACCTCCAAGGCCGTCATGGAAGCCATGGGCTCCGTGCTGACCAACAAGTACAGCGAAGGCTATGTGGGCAAGCGCTACTACGGTGGTAACGAAGTGATCGACAAGATGGAAGCATTGGCCATCGAACGTTGCAAGAAACTCTTTGGTTGCGACCATGTGAACATCCAGCCGCTGTCCGGTTCTCCGGCCAACGCTGCCGTGTACTTCGCCGTCCTCAAACCGGGCGACAAGGTCCTCGGCCTCAAGCTCGACCACGGTGGACACCTTTCTCACGGCCATCCGGTGAACTTCTCCGGCATGCTCTACAACTTCGTGCAGTACGAAGTCGATAAGGAAACTGGCCGCATCGACATGGACAAGGTCCGCGAAATTGCTCTCCGCGAAAAGCCGAAGATGATCCTCGCCGGTTTCTCTGCCTACAGCCGTAACCTCGACTGGAAGCGCTTCAAGGAAATCGCTGACGAAGTCGGCGCCCTCACCATGGCCGACATTTCTCACGTCGCTGGCCTCATCGCCGGTAAGGCAATCGATTCTCCGGTGCCGTACTTCGACATCGTGACGACCACGACCCACAAGACTCTCCGTGGCCCGCGTTCCGCTATCATCATGTGCAAGGACCGCACCATCCAGAAGATGGTGAAGGGCGAACTCAAGGAAGTTTCCCTGGCCAAGGAAATCGACAAGGGCGTGTTCCCGGGCATGCAGGGTGGTCCGCACGACCACATCAACGCCGGTAAGGCCGTTGCATTCCTCGAAGCTTTGCAGCCGGAATTCCAGACCTACGCGAAGAACGTCATCAAGAACGCTCAGGCCATGTGTGCCGAAATGCAGAAACTCGGCTACAAGGTGATTAGCGATGGCACCGACAACCACCTCATCGTTGTCGATATGACTTCCAAGGGCGTTTCCGGTAAGGAAGCCGAAGTGGCCATGGAAAAGGTCGGCATCTCCTGCAGCCGTTCTACCATCCCGTTCGATCCGCGCAAGCCGATGGACCCGTCCGGTGTGCGTCTCGGTACTGCCGCTATCACGACCCGTGGCTTCGACGAAGAAGACACCCGCGAAGTGGCTCGCATTATCGACCGCGCCATCCAGGCCAAGGACGACGATGCCGCTCTCGCCAAGATCCGCGAAGAAATCGTGGCTCTCTGCAAGAAGCACCCGCTTTATAAATAACCGCTCGCGCTAGACTAGGGGATTAAATTGCTCCGGTCTGCGCTCGCTCTCGCAACCACGCCTCGTTAATACGAGGCGTTTGTTGCTCACAATCGTAACCGCTCGTGCGCAATAAACGAGCGCGGCTGTTAATAGAAATTTGCCCCGGCACACCGCCGGGGCTTTTTGCCTTTGGCAAGGAAAATGTATATTCATAGAATTCACAAGGATTTTCTATGAATCGTTCTTTTGCCATTATTGCTTTGCTTGCGTTGTTGTTTGCGACGGACGCTCTTTGCGGCATCTTGACTGATTCTCGTGATGGTCAAACTTACAGGACGGTGAAAATCGGCAATCAGGTTTGGATGGCGGAGAACTTGAACTACGAGACAGCAAATTCCTACTGCTACAAGGATAGCGTGTCCAACTGCACCAAGTACGGTCGCCTTTACACTTGGGCTGCTGCGAAAACCGCTTGTCCGAGCGGCTGGCATTTGCCGACAGAGGTCGAATTTAAAGAGCTAGTTTCTACTGTTGGCGGTTCTAGTACAGCAGGCAAGATGCTCAAGTCCACTAGCGGCTGGGATGACGATGAAGGGGAAAGCGGCAATGGTACGGATGCCTACTTGTTCACGGCGTTGCCTGCTGGCGAATGGTCCGACAACGGTGGGATTTACCGTGAAGAGGGCCTTTATGCGTTCTTCTGGGGTTCTACTGATGATGGTATCGCGTACAGTATGAACTTGCACTACCACGACGACATTGCAGGCCTGGGTAACGGCAACAAGGACACCGGACACTCTGTCCGTTGTATCAAAGGTTTAGAGGTGAAAAAGAGAACGACGCTCGTAGGGATTTTTATATCATTCTGTCAATATATAATGTGGTGTCTAAAATACCTTTTTTGACCAAATAAGCTAAAGTAAATTGGCCCTCGGTTCAAAGCCGGGGGCTTTTTCTTATATTTCAAGTAAATAACAGGAGGAAATATGCGTTCCCTTTGGCTTGGAATTCTTGCTTGTGCGGCGATGCTTGCTGCCTGCGGTGACGACGATAGCGATTTTGTGACACGTCCTTCGGGCGGTTCGTCTTCGAGTTTGTGTAAGGACTGCGACGACGGGTCTTCGTCCAGTAAAAAGCAGGGAGATGGCGGCTCGGATGCCGCCATGACGAACAGTTCGGCGAAGTCTTCTTCTAGTTCTGTGACTTTGGCTATTCCGTGTAAGACCGATAGTACAGATATATGCGAGTATAAATTGTGGCCTGATAGCGACGCGACTATCACGTCCGTCACCATTGGCTCCCAGATCTGGATGGATGATAATTTGAGTAATGGAACCAAATCCAGATATACGAATTGGTCAGATGCGGTGGGAGAACGTCTTGAGGATGACTGTAATAGCTGGTTGTGCAACCCAGGATTAGGCGTTTTTCGTGGTGCGTGCCCAGAAGGCTGGCATCTGCCGGATACTACTGAATGGAATACGCTAATCGCTGCTGTAGGCGGTAGGTATAATGCTGGATCCCTGATGAGTTTGTGGAATGAGTATCCTTGGCGATGCGGAAAAACTCCAGATGCCTATGGTTTTTCGGCGAGAATGGATGGTATGGTGTATGCAGATGGTTTTACTTCCGGGAAAGGTTATTATGCTGTATTTTGGAGTGCTACAGAACGCAATGAAAATCAAGCATATGCTATAAGTTTATCATGCACCGGAGACTCCGCGTCTTGGGAATACTATGGCAAGAACTCGAGGATTATGGTTCGCTGTTTGAAGGATGACCCTTCGGATAAAAAAATTGATATCTCGTCGCTTGGATGCAGAACGGAAACTGAAGATAACTGCGAATACGGCGAATTGATAGATTCCCGCGATGGCCAGGCATACAAAACCGTGAAAATTGATACCCTGTGGTGGATGGCGGAGAATTTGAATTATGAGACGGATAGCAGTTTCTGTTATGAAGATTCCTCCGAATATTGCGAAAAAAAAGGGCGTCTTTACGTATGGGAAGATGCTGATACGGCTTGCCCTGAGGGGTGGCATTTGCCCAGTGCTTTAGATGTTGAAGACCTGTATCAAACCGCTGGAGGAAAATTTGTGGCGGGTAAACTTCTGAAAACGACTACTTTTAAAGATCGCGTAGGTACGGATGCTTTTGGTTTTTCGGCGTTGCCGGCTGGTCTTAGGAATGCTGATAATGGAAATTTTAGTTGGGGGGAATATCTTGCATATATGTGGACGTCTCTGAGTTACTCTAATTCGAAGGCCTGGGGTATAAGATTTAGTTATCGTTTAGATGAAGTTGAAACAGATGAATATGATAAGTTTGATGCTTTATCCGTCCGTTGCGTTAAGGACTAACTTTAGGAGGAAATATGCGTTCCCTTTGGCTTGGAATTCTTGCTTGTGCGGCGATGCTTG